>JAKJEP010000069.1:336-12268 GCA_022705365.1 Planctomycetota bacterium
CAATGTCTCGGATCTGGCGCCGGCGGCGCTGGAGGAACTGGAAAAGTATGTGGACCGGGGCGGCAATCTGCTTATCACGCTGGGGGATCGGGTGAATCCCGGCTCCTATAACCGCTGGGTGGGCAGCCATCGGCTGCATGAGGGCCTGCTGCCGGGTAAACTGCTCGGCCTGGCAGCATCGGCCGAGGAGGAAAATCCGGTTCTGGAAGGGGACAGTAATCAGGCCGGTTCGATTGCCGCACTGAATGAAAAGCATCCGGCCCTGGCCGGTTTCAGCGAGGGGAAGCTCGGAACGCTGGCCGGTGTTCGCATCCGGAAACGATACGAAGTACATCCCGGCGCTGCCGAACCGCTGATGCAGGATACCGGCGGGATCATTCTCTTGATGGAAAAGACCTTCGGGCAGGGCCGCGTGATGCTCTTCACCTCCGCCATTGATCGCGACTGGTCCAACTTCCCGCTCCAGCCGGCCTATCTGCCCTGGCTGTATCGGATTGTTTCCTACCTGGCCCAGCCGGGCAGCCAGCGGGCCAATTTTCTCGGCACCGGGCAAATCGTAAAACTGCCCGCCTCTGTCACGGAACTGCAAACGCTCCAGATTTTCAAACCCGACGGCAGCGCCGGCTACCAGCAGGCCGATCCCCTGGAAACGGGGGTGAAAACACCGGATACCTTTACCGATACCGACCAGGCCGGCTTGTATGCAGTGCGTTGGGCTGCCGAACCCGATGCGGCCCAGCCGCAGATGATGTTTGCCGTCAACCTGCCCCATCGGGAATCCCAATTGCGGCCTCTTTTGCCGGAAGAGGTAAAAAGCCTGGCCGGTCCCGACAACCCGGTCATTTTTATGGAAGACCCGGAATCGGCCCGGGAAGCGGTTTTGCAGGCCCGTCAGGGATACGGGGTATGGGATTTGCTTTTATGGGCGGCCTTGCTTGTGGCGCTGGCGGAACCGCTGCTGGCCAGCCAATTGTCCAAACGCCGCATCTTGCGGGCCGCCGACGCCCTGAACCGCCGCGACCTTCTGCCGGCAGCGAACCAGCCGGCCGCCTGATAATGATGGAGAAACCATAAGGACAGCATAATATGAAGTGTATTTTCGCCAGTCTGGTATTTCAAAAGATGAATCCGCCCTGGTTCTGGATTCTGCTGATGACCGGCTGCCTGCTTTTTCTGGTTCTCACCTACCGGGATATATTCCGCCTGAGCAAAAGAAAACTGGCCTGGGTGCTGCTGCTGATACGCTGCCTGGGCGTCCTGCTGCTGCTGGCGGCCCTGGTGAAGCCGGGCTGGCAGGATCGAATCGAACAAACCGAAATCCCCCAGTTGGCGGTCATCTTTGACAATTCGCAGAGCATGTCGCTAGCCCAGCCGCTGCGGCCGGGCGACTGGATCCATCGCTATCCGTTTGTGCGGGACTGGATTGATCTATCGCCGCATGCGCAGGACCTGAAAAAGCGATTTGAGGTGCGCTGGTTCGACATTTTAGGAAAAGAAATCCCGCCGGATTCCGCGGCGCTGCCCGAAGAGCCGGCGGTAGAACAGACGGATCTAATCCGGGCCTTGCAGTCGGTCAGCGGCCGTCTGCGCGGCCGCCATGCGGCGGGTGTTCTGCTGATTTCCGACGGCCGCGATACCACCAGCCGGGAAAATTATATGGTTCTGGAGGAGTACCCCCTGCCTGTCTATACGGTAAGCTTCCCCGCCCCTGCCGGGGGCGTGGATCCCAGCATTGATTTGTCAGTGGTTTCGGTCGATTGCCCGTCCCGGACTCTGGTCCACAATACCGTTGCCATAAAAGTGCAGTTG
The DNA here is from genome assembly GCA_022705365.1 of Planctomycetota bacterium. Taxonomy (GTDB): domain Bacteria; phylum Planctomycetota; class Phycisphaerae; order Sedimentisphaerales; family SM23-30; genus JAKJEP01. The sequence continues at coordinate 2,146 of JAKJEP010000069.1, forward strand.
CGCAAGGACGGTCCGGCGAAAATAGAAGTCCCGTTATCCATCGAACGAGCGGGCCGGACCCTGGTCAGCCAGTTTGTCCGGTTCGATGAGGGTGCCGCCGAACAAACCGTGAATATCAATTATACCCCCGAAGAACCCGGCGATTTTGTTTTAACCGCCCAGTTGCCGCCCCAGGCGCAGGAACGAACCACGGTGAATAATTCTTCCATGTTCAAGCTGCGGGTGGAAGCCGATCCGATCCGGGTGCTCTATATTGAAGGCATCCTGCGCCCGGAATACAAGTTCCTGCGCGAATGCCTCAGCCGGGACCCCGACGTGGACTTGATCAGCTTCGTGCGTTCCGCCAGCCAGCGGGAGATTTCCGTTGCCGGCGTTATGACCGGCTCGGAACTGCTTACCCCCGAGCGGCTCGAAAAAATCCATGTCGTCCTGCTGGGCGATTTCGAGGCCAATATGATGGACGATTCCTCTTATGCCGCCCTGAAAACCTGGGTGGAAAACGGCGGAGGTTTGATGATTCTCGGCGGTTATCAGAACCTTTCGGAAAACGGCCTGATACGTACTCCTCTGGCGGATCTATTACCCGTTGAGATTGCGGAGGGCGGTATGCAGCAGATCGATCAGCCTTTCCGTTTCGATCTGACCTATGAAGGCCGCCGTCATCCGGCCTTTGCGATTACCGGCGATATGGCCCAGGATGCCCGGCTGTGGAATTCCCTGCCCGAATTGAAAGGCGTGGCCGCCGTGAAAGGCATCAAACCGGCCGCCACCGTACTGGCGCGCCATCCCCTGGCCAATCCCCAGTCAGCCGATCAGGAAGGATACATTGTGCTGGCCACCCAGCCGTTCGGCAAAGGAGTGGTCACGGTATTGACCGCCGACACCACCTGGCGCTGGTCCCGGCTGCTGCGGCTTGCCGGACAATCAGATGCCCTGTATGTCCGGTTCTGGTCGCAAATGACCCGCTGGCTGTCACATCGGGATATGGTTACCGCACAAACCGCCCTGCAGATATCGACCGATAAGGCCTTGTACCAGCGCGGCAGCCGGGTCGCACTCACCGTCACCCGCAATCCTGCCGTCATGCTCCCCGGCGAGGAAGGCGAAAAGGCCGCGCTGGAGTTAACGATTTATACCCCGGACAATCAAACCATCCCGCTGACGCCGGCGAGTGATGTAACCAATGTAAATCGCTGGACCGCCGCGTACTTCCCCGGCCGCGGCGGCCGTTTCCAGGTTCTGGCCCGCCTGCTCCGCTCCGGCTCCGATCTGGCCAATCAGCAGACGGAATTCCTGGTCGAAGGTTCCCAGATCGAACTGGAAGACCCCGCCCCCAACCCGGCGCTCATGCAGCAGATTGCCCGGACCACCGGCGGATTGTATGCTGAAATCACCGATGACCCGGCCGTGCGGAAGCTGGTGGAGTCGCTGCCGGGTGAACCGCGCATCACCAGCAAGGCCCAGACCACCCAGATATGGAATTCACCAACCCTGTTTATTGGTTTTCTGATCCTGGTCACCGTGGAATGGATCGTCCGCAGAAGAAATCAGTTAATCTGAGGAACCGGCCATGAAAGAAAATTATTTTCAATTACTGGAACATATTCAAATCGTTCGCCGCTTATGGCGGGCCAGAAGAATCATGGAAGGGGGATTGATAACGGCTGCCCTCGGTCTGGCGGCGGCTGTTTTGTTCACCTTGATGGACCAGCTTGCCAGTTTCGGCTATTCCGCCCGGTGGATGCTGGCCTTGCTGTTATGGTTGGTTTTTTTCGCCGCGGCTTATCGATATATTTTTCGGCCTCTCCTTGCTAAACACAGCGATGACTTCTTCGCCGCGCTGATGGAGAGCCGCATTCCCGGGCTGGGCAACCGTCTCATCAACGCCCTACAACTGGGGCGGGAAACCTCTCCCGCGGCCCCCAAACTGGTTGCCGCGATTGTTGCCGAGGGTCTCCATGCCGCCGGGGACACTGATCCGGGACCTGCGGTACCCACTGCGGTCCTGCGTCGCAACGCCGTCGCTTTAGTAGTCGTACTCCTGGCCGTGGCCGGGTATGCCGCCTGGGCCGGCGCTGCGGCCCGCACCAGCTTTTTGCGCATCCTTCTGCCCGGCGCCGATATCACCCCTTTCACCTGGACTAAAGTAAAAGTGGATTTAAAACCCGGCCCGCGCCTGCTGGAAGGTACCCCGCTGACGGTCTATTCGACCGCTTCAGGCCGCATTCCGCAGGAGGCGGATTTGTCCTGGCTGGACGCCCGGCAGCAGGTACACCGCCTTCGCATGGAGGCCGCCGGCAGCGGCGCCTTTGCTTATACTTTTCCGGCGGTAGATTCTCCGTTCCGTTTTTCTGTTGCCGCCGGGGATGCCCGCAGCCAAACCCTTGAAATTGCCGTGGATAAACGCCCCCGCCTCGAGTCGATGGCCGTTACCTATCAGTATCCCCCTTACTGCGGTCTGACAGACTACACGGTGGAAGATTTCGACGGCCATCTGCACGGCCTGCCGGGAACCACTGCGATGTTGACCCTTCGGACCAATAAGCCGCTGACTCAGCTTACAATAAATAGAACTAATGGCCAGGTAATATCCGGCAAGGTTTTGGACGGTCAATCTCTGCCCTCCACCCAGTGGCAGGCAGCCCTCTCCCTCACCGAAGCCGGTACGTACCGAATCCAGTTAAAGGATAATCAGGGCTACGAAATGGAAATACCCACCACCTTTACCATCTCTCTGGAGCGGGACGGACCTCCTGCCATTGCCCTGGCCAAACCGGGCCGCGACCTCCAGCAGCGGCCCGATTCCAGTGTCGATTTCGTCATCGCCGCGCAGGACGACCTGGGTTTGGGGCCGGTTACCCTGTTGGGCAAAATCAATGAAAGCCCGGATACGGTGATTCTGGCAACCTGGCCGAACGAGGGACTGCCCCAAAAACATCTCGATTTAAATCTCGCCAGAACGATGATCGAATTGGGACTGGCCGGGGGGGACCGTTTACAATACTGGGCGGTGGCCCTGGATCGCAATCCCGGTTTCGAGGGAATTGCCCAGGGACCCGGCCGGTCGGAGACCCGCAAATTCTATCTGACCGTGCTTACCGCCGAACAGGCCGCGGAACTGATGGAGAAACAGCTTTCCGATTATGCCGCCATTCTGGAAGAACTGATTCGTCTGCAGCGGCTGAATCGTGCCCAGACCGCCGAAAACAAACCTCCGCAGGAACTGATCGACCGCCAGAGCCTCATCCGGCGGCAAACCCGGCAACTGGCGGATATCATGCAGCGCAGCGCCTTTCCCGGCCGTTCCATCGTGGCAGAATTAAATCAACTGTCTTCCGCATCGATGGTGCAGGCGATTAAGCTGCTCGAAAATTATCGGGATGAATCCGATGCGGAGTCCGCCAAACAGTTTGCCGCTCAGTCGCTGCCGGTCCAGGATGAGATTATCGCCGCCCTGGAGCAGTTGCTGCTGCGTTTGAATCGCAATGAACAGGTCCGCAAACAACTGAAAACCATGAAGAAGGAGGAACCGGCCCAGCATCAGATGGCAACCGATGTACTGGCGAAACTGTCCAAAGATCTCGATCAATTCTTCAACGATGTCAAACAAATCGAGGAAGAGTATGAAAAAATGCCTAAATTTCAGGATAAAGAGGAGCTAAGCGGTGAGGACCTGGAGAAGTTGAGCGAAATCGAACACCAGGTGGATCGCTTGAAAAACTGGTTCAAGGATTCCGTCGATACCATCACCAAACTGCCGCAGGGTTTTGTGGCCGATGATTATCTGACCGACAACCTCAGTACCATCTTTGAAGAGATCGAGAAGCAGGCCAAACCGCCCCGTACCGAAATCGCCACCCCCCTGGAAGAAGGCGCCAAAGCCCTGGCCGAACAAGTGGCCGAGGATCTGGAGATGTGGATGCCGGACACCGTGGACTCCGTCCGCTGGGTCATGGAAGACCCCATGGAAGGCATGTTCGAGGTTCCGGAAACTCCCCTGCCCTCCAGCCTCCAGGACATGATCGGGGACCTGATTGAAGATATGTCCGATTTTGATGAAGGGGCCGATGACATTACCGGCGCCTGGGGCGGAAATATGCAGGTCGGCTGGGGCATCGAAGACGGCCCCATCAGCTCCTTTGCCGCCCTGGGCAAAACCGGCAACCGCCTGCCCAACGCCAGCGAGATGACCGGACGATCCGGTGCCGGCCGGCGCGGCCGGGCCAGCGGACAAATGGTCGGGGATACCTCCCGTGCTCTGGAGGGCCGCCCCACCCCCGCCCGGCTGACCAGTGAACCGTACGAAGCCGGGGTCCCCAAAGCCGATAAACAACTGGATCCCCGCGGCGCCACCGGCGGCGGCAAGAAAACCGGCGGCGGTACCCGCGGCCTGCAAGGCGGCACTCCGCCGGATTTCGTCAAGGATATGGAACGGCTGGCTCAGCATCAGGCCATTCTGCGGGAGAAAGCCCAGCGGATTGCCCGCGAACTGAATCTGCAGGGCAAACCTCTCGGTACCATGCAGCGGGCCATCGATCTGATGGAAACGATCGAACAGGATTACCGCGACCTGCGTTACGAGGATGCCGCCGCCAAACGCAAGATGGCCATGGATGCCCTGCGCCAGACGGAAAGCCGGACCGATCAGGCGGTGAACCTGTCCCTGCAAAAAGCCCGCGGCCTGCCGCCCGAGCTGCGGCAGGAAATTACCGCCGGCACACAGCAGGCGCTGCCCGAAGGCTACGAAGATATGGTAGCGGCCTATTACAAAGCCATCAGCGGCAATGCGGAAAAATAAGGGAATAGCGAGCATGAATTTCCAGCGTCCATTCACAGTTGCATATATTCTTAGTTCGGTGCTGCCGGGTATGGCTTCCTCTGCTTTCTCGCAGGACTGGCATGTCCCCGATTGGCCGTACCGGGCTATACTCCTCGTTATGGAAAAAGACCGGGATGTCGATGTGGCGGCGGTGCGGATCCATCACAGCGGGACCGCCCATCCCCAGGGGTATGACTATCGTATCTTCGACAGCGCCGGCAAGCCTGTCCCTTGGCAGCTTACCTTCCATGATCCCCGCCGGGATTCACTGCTCAGCTTTCGCTGCCCGGCCCCGCAGGATACCTTCACTATTTATTTCGGCAAACCCGATGCGGATGTGGATCCCATGCAGGCCATTGCCGATCCGCGCCCCGGCAGCGGTCCGCCCGCCGCCGGCCCGGCGGCGCAGGGCTGGATCCCCCGCGCCGGACTGGTCCTGACCACTCTCCGCCGTCCCCGTGACCTGGACAATCCCGCCACTGTGACGGACCTGGCCCGCCTGATCGAACAATCACCCGGCCCCGACGGTGCGGAGTATCGAAAAAATATTTCCGATGGCGTCAATCCCTTCGGCGACTCTGATTATTTTCTCAGCATCTATCGCGGCTGGATTCGTCTGCCCGCCGACGCGAAATACGGCTTTTGCACCGCCTCCAACGAAAGCAGCTTCAGCTTCCTGGACGGCACCGAACTGGTCCACTGGCCGGGCCGGCATACCGAACAGCGTGGCGCATTGGGCCAGAAAAACGCCGAACGCTCACTGGCCGCCGGTTTACACCATATTGAATATTATCACGAAGAAGTTCTGCTCTACCAAGTCGCCTTTCTCGGCTACAAACCGCCGGAAAGCGAATATTATATCGGCATTCCGGACAGTTTCTTCCCCCAGCCCAAACCGGCCCGCGTCCTCCGCTACGAAGAACAAAACGCCGGCCCAACCCTCCTGCCGAAAATTGAACTGATCGACAGCCTCTGGCCCCAGAAACGCCCCTCCGGTCAATATACCCGCTTCCGCTGCCACGCCAGTGCCGCCCGGGAAACCATCGACTGGAACGGCTGGTCCCTGCAGTGGGATTTCGGCGACGGCCAGCAGGCAAAGGAACCAACTGCCGATCATATCTTCCTCCTGCCCGGTTCCTACCAGATAAAACTTGCCGCTGCCGCCCCCGACGGCCGGAAAATCGAACGCAACTGGCCCCTGGAGGTATTTCCCATCGAACACCTCAGCGAAAGTTTCACCGCCGGCCAATACCCGGACTATCTGCCCCTTGTTTCCAGGTATGATCGAAGCAGACTCTCGCCGGCCGCCCTGTTCGAACTGGCCAATTTCCTCGACGAAACCGGCGCCCGGCATCCCGCCCGGGAAACGGCCCAGACGGTCCTGGACCGCGGCGATACTCCCGACCTGGTCCGCCTACTGGCGCACCTGTACCTGGCCGGTGAGGCAGGCAAACCACAGGCCGCCTGGTGTTCTGACGCCCCGCCGGAAGCAGCCGCTCATCTGCGTTCCGCTCTGGAACTCTCCTCCGTCCCCGTGGAAAAAATGCAGGTTCTCGAACGGCTCATCCGGCACCTCGGCGTCCATCTCCTCGACCTGCAATCAGCGGAAGCCGAATATCAGCAGGCCCAGGCTCTGGTTGAGAAAGAGGTGTTGCGCGGCCCTCTCAAACAGGTTTTTCGCAGCGCCACTATGGCCATTGGGGATGCTCATCTCTGCGCCGGGCAAAAGGAGAAGGCCGGTGAAGATTACCAGACCGCCGAAGCCCTCGCCGAGCCGATTATCCCCCAGCCGGTGCGGGCCGCCAAAATCGGAGCCTACCCCCAGCAGATTATCGAACTTATCGATAGCAGTCAGTTCGATGCGGCCCGCGATACCGTCATGGCCTGGTACGATCAACTCCCCGCCGATATGCCCCGCGGCGAAATCCTGTTCTGGCTGGGAAAGGAGGAACTCCTGGGCGGCTGTCCCGCCGCCGCGATTCGACCGCTCAAAGTCGCCTGCCCTCTGGTCCAGGGCAGCCCCTTCGAGGCCGAAGCCGGCTGGCTGCTCGCCGAAGCCTATCGGCAATCGGGAGATACCAATAATCAGATGGCGGCTTTAGATATCCTGGTCCGCAGCGGCTTAAACAGCCCCTGGCGGGAAAAGGCAGTCCAGCAGTTAAAAACCCTGAAACAGGAATGATGCCATGAATAAAATAATTCTTTTCTTTGTCCTGTCCCTTTTATGGCCCGGTCTTGCACCGGCATCCGGCCAGACCAAAACCACCCAGCCGCCCAAGGCTCCAGCTACCGAAGATTCTCAAATCATCGAAAAACCGGGCAGCGATGGCCAGAACCTGCTAGCCAACGGCGATTTTGAAACCCCCTCCTCGGATGCCGCCCAGCCGGACCGCTGGCAGCCGGTGGACAACCTGGTTTTCTACTGGACCAGGGACCCCAACCAGCTCCAGCGCGGCAAGGTAATCAAAATCGATACCGATGTCAGCCAGAAACAGGCCTATCAATGGTGGGTGGATCGTTTCGTTCATGAGAAACCTCTGGAAAACGCTCCGCAAAAGCTTCCCACCATAGAACCAAAATACGACACCATCGCCGGCCTGGACGGCGGGTTCTTCTGGTCCGATTGGATCGAAATCAAGAAAGGCGCCGCCTATAAAGTCTATGTGGATGCCAAAGGCCCGCCCGCCTATGTCTTCCTCCGCGGCTATGTCGAGAAACCCGTCATCAGCTTTGCCGACGAATGCCCCTCCGTTCAGGAACAGTTCCGCATTGCCCGCGGTCAGCCGCTCCAGGACGAAAAAGGCCGCCCCATCAAGTACCGCCTGCGTTATATTTACACCACCAAATTCACCGTCGGCGGCTCCGACCAGTGGAAAACCTACACCCATACCAAGCCGCGCCATCCCACCAGCCGGGAACTGACCGAAAATGTCAAATACCTGCGTATCTGCATTTACCCCTACTGGCCCCCAGCCGAATACTGGTTCGACAATATCCGCGTTTACGAAGTTCCTCCCGATCCCGCCCAGGCCAAACCCGACGCCGATGCCGCCGATCTGGAAGAAGGAAAAATTATGCGTTAATACCCTGCGTAATCCCTTGTATTCTCATCCCTTTCCTGTCCACCTTATGTCTTGTGGTTCCCATGAGTGCGGCGGGCGGGGTATTGGACAGGGCGGATAGCGGGTATTACCTGGCGCTCGGCGTGATCGGTATGTATTGTAAGTGCTGTAAATGTAAGTAATAATGATCAGTTTATGACGGCAGGGGATGCAGGGCAGAGAGATTTGCATTGGCGGAAATTATATTTTATAATATAGAGTGTTAGCGGGTGGTAAGTTGGTTACTTTGAAAGGATTTCTATGGAAGATAAAGAATTAGTGTACTGAGAAGTACAGCATGAAAACGAAGGAAGACTGCCGGAACAAATCCCCGGCGGTCTTCTTTTTTTGGTTCGAATTCTATAATGTGTACATCAAGTCTTATTTCAGCCATGACTCCGCGAAGAGGACCAGGTCCGTGAGGGCGGTGGTGTTGTCTGCGCCGTCCAGATTACAGGTCGGATTCCAGCCGGGCCGGCCTTCGCTGCTGAGCCAGGCGGCCGCCGGATTAAATAGTGACAAGTATATCTTGGGTGCTATTTCGCTGCACCCATCTTGCTCGTTTGTTTTTCGCGGAAATTTATGCCGTAGTCGAGGCCGCGGAAGCTGTCTGCCGCTGAAAATCCAATGCCGGTGAAATCGGCGGCTTAATAGCCAAATTCTTTCCGTTGTTCCTCGAATCCGGACGGCAAATCGGCCAGGGGCTTATTAGTCTCGGTGGCGGCGTAGCGGATCATGTTCCGCAGCAGCCGTTCAGCAGCCGGGTCCTCGCCCAGCCGCTCACAAATGCCCAGCGTGTTCAAAACAAACCGCCCCGCCCCCAGCTTATAAACCCCGATCAATATGCCCGAATCATACGTGAACGAGGTGTTGATCGAGGCGGCGACCAGTTCAGCCGGAGCTTCCAGATCGGCCCAGCGCACATCGGAAATCAGGCTGCGATAGAAGACGTAGTCCATCAGACCACCCGAAGGCAAACCATCGAAGATCGGATGTTTCGTCGTCCACGGATCATGGACATAAAACCAATCGGCTCCGCCGTGCAGTCTTCCTTTATTCTTGAGCGGCGCCCAGCCGACCGGGTTATCGCCCTTTTGAAATACCTGGGGTGCCAGGAAGATGGCCGTCGTACCGCGGGCGATATGCTCCGCCAGCCCGCGCCACTGGCCGGTGTCCGCCGCCGGTGTGCGGCCGACCACGATCACCTCCCGGCCGCTCTGGCGGTCAACGGCCAGCGGATGCGATTTCACGCCCCGCTGGGCAACCCACTTTGCCACCGCCGGGTCATCGCCCCAAATGGCAATCTCGGTTTCCACCCCGGGCATCTCCGCGGCATCGGTCACATAAAAATCAGCCGTGCCGCCCGCCGCCGCCCCGCCCCGTACAAACGCCGCCGCGAACTGGTACTGGCCCGATGGCCCGTCCATAACGACATCTTCAGTGAAAAACGGAATCGCCATCGGCTGCTCGGGCCGGGCCTGGGGGTCCTGAATCGTCACCTTCACGGTCTTGTCGAATACCGTCCGATGGTCCGGGTCGATGACCTGCAGATGGATCGGGTACTCCCCGGGTAGGAGCGCGTTTTCGTTCGCCACGACGGCCTTCAGTTGCACCTTCCCGCCCCGATAAACATGATAAGGCTCCGGGAACAGGCAGAGCCGCAGCGGATAGAAACTATCGAACATTGCGTCGGTGGCCCCGGGTTTCAGGTCGCGGAACTCCGTCCCCGTCGCGCCTTCCCCGCAGGAGCCGTGATCGTAGGTGCCCGACAGGCTGTAACCAACGCAGACGGGATTGGCACGGATGGCGTTCATCCCCGTTAAGCGTAAGCCGGCCATTTTTGCCACGCACAGGCGGAAATAGTTTTCCTGCGTACCGAAGGTCTCAGCCATATTCCACTTCTTCCAGTCGGCCAGGAATGAGTTATAAAAGCCGCGATACAGGTCCGCGTCTTCCGACTGCCCCAGCCCGATCTGCTCATAATGAAGCACCTGACGCGGCAAATCCACCGCGCTGCCCACCCCGTATTCCGAAAGAAACACGGGCTTGCCCGGCTGGAAGTCACGCAGATCGTTGATTTGTGCGGGCAGGTGCGGAATCCGCTGGTACCGATGTTCGTCACGCAGCGTATCTTCCCAGTCTGTTTGCCCCGGATTGCACAAGGCGCCGAAATCGCGTGTCAATTCCCCCGAAGGTTTGAATG
>JAKJEP010000006.1:0-294 GCA_022705365.1 Planctomycetota bacterium
CGGCAGCCGTCCCCGATGACCACACCGGCGCCGATTACGCATCCCGGCCCGATGAGAACATCGCGGCCTAGTTGGGCAGTTTTATCCACAATCGCAGTTGGGGCAATTTCGGTCAACTTCATCACTCCTGATTTATACCGGGTCGGCATCCACGAGCATAAAGCGAATCTGGGCTTCGGCGGCAACCTGGTCCCCCACCATCGCCTTGCAGCGGCAATCCCCGGTGCGGCTCTTGACGCGAACCGCCTCCACTTCCAGAATCAACTGATCCCCCGGGACCACCGCCCGGCGGAT
>JAKJEP010000006.1:320-22247 GCA_022705365.1 Planctomycetota bacterium
CCGCCAGTTGGCCGGTATGTTCCAGCCGCTGAGCAAAGAGCAGCCCGGACATCTGGGCCAGGGCCTCCACAATCAAGACCCCGGGCATAATCGGCGTTCCGGGAAAATGGCCCTGGAAAAAATGTTCGTTCATGGTCACATTTTTGATCCCGACCGCCCGGCGGCATCCATCAATCTCGATGACCCGGTCCACCAGCAGAAACGGATACCGGTGCGGCAGGATTTTCTGAATCTTGCGGATATCCAGAACCGCTTCGGCCCCCAGTTTGGACCGCTGTTTCTGCTTTTCAATCTGCAGAAGAATCTGTCGCACCAGTTCATGATTGCAGCTATGCCCGCTGCGGTAGGCGACCAGCCGCCCGCGAATGGGTCGGCCCAGCAGCATGATATCCCCCAGCAGATCCGCCACTTTATGCCGGACGCACTCATCGGGAAACCGAAGCTGATTGTCCAGCGGACCCTGTGAACCCAGGACCAGGATTTCTTTGGCGGTCAGGTGTTTGCCGATGCCACGCTGCTGCATTTCCCGGGCTTCACTTTCCGGAATAAAGGTGCGGGCGGGCGAAATCTCCCGGAGAAAATTATCCGGACCGGAATTATAGCGCAATAACTGGCGGCCGATGGAGGGCACATCCTTATAATCCAGATCGTAAATAATATTCAGGCAATCCTCCCGGTCCGGCAGGGCATATAACAGGGCATCCCCCTTTTTGATGGTAATCGGCTCGGTAATCACAAAGGGATTTCGCGGGCGGTTCTGTTCCGCCAGCCCCGCCCTGGCCAGAAGCCGGGCGAAGGGTTCGCAGCTTCCGTCAATATTGGGCAGTTCCGGTGCGGTCACTTCGATGCGCAGGTTATCGATCTCCAGCCCCCCTACCGCCGCCAGGCAATGCTCCACCGTCTCGACCGAGGCGGTGCCATTGGTTAAAACCGTCCGGCGCGGTGAGGCAGCAACCCCGCTGACCAGGGCAGGAATCGGCGCCGGTTCGGGCAGGTCGGTCCGTATAAACACGATCCCCGTATCGGGCGGCGCCGGCTGAAAGGTCAGTGAGACCGGCTGGCCGGAAAACAAGCCCTTGCCTTCCAGGGCGGCCGGCTTAGCTATTGTCTTTTGTGCCTGCATGTTTTGTCTATATCTTTACGAAGAGCCTTGATTTCCTTCGCCATCTCAGGAAGTTTTTGAATAAATGAAAATTCCCGGAAAAATTCCCGGAAGGGCCGGGCGGGAAAACCCACGATTTTCGCGCCGGGTTCAATATCCCGGTCCACCCCCGTGATCGCCGCCGCCATCACCCCATCCCCGATTTTGATATTGTCCCGAATGCCGCACTGGCCGCCCAGGACCACATATTTGCCCAGTTCCGTACTGCCGGCAATCCCGGTCTGGGAAACAATAATACAATTTTCCCCGATTTTCACATTGTGGGCGATCTGCACCAGATTGTCGATCTTGGTTCCCCGCCCGATCAGGGTCCGGCCGAACTTGGCCCGGTCCACGCAGGCGTTGGCCCCGATTTCGACCTCATCCTCAATTACGACAATGCCGATATGCGGCACCTTGCGATGCCTGCCGTTGACCAGCCGGTACCCGAAGCCATCGGTGCCGATCGTGGAATTGCCGTGAATCAGTACGCGGCTGCCCAAAACACAGCCCCAGTTCACCACCACATTGGGTCCCAGATAGCAATGGCTGCCGATCTGGACATTCCGCCCGAGGACACAGCCGGCACTAATAACCGTATGGCTGCCGATTTGCGTACCGGCACCAATCACTGCATTCGGCCCGATGGCCGCCTGCTCCCCCACCTGGGCATCCGGGGCAACCTGGGCGGAGGGGTGGATCCCGGCGGCGGGCACATCCGGTTCGGGGGCAAAGGATAACAGCAGCTTCTCCAGGGCCTCATCGACATTCTCGACATAGAGCAGGACCGAGCGGCTGGTACCTTGAAAATCCTTCGGTACAATCACCGCACCCGTTCCACATGGCGGGCATCCGCCAGGAAAGAGATATTCTCCGGCCCGGCCTCCCGCAACGAGGCAACCGAAGTGACGGCCTTCTGCCCGTCGCCTTCGAGCCGGGCGCCAAGCTGTTTTGCCAAATCCATCAGCTTCATCGGATTACTTTCCCGCTTTTTCCTTCTCGTAGGCCTTATCCATATTTTCCAATACCTCCGCCGTCAAATCCAGGGTCGGAGCACTATACAAAATCCGGCGGGACCGGATCATGCTCAGCAAATCATCCAGATTCCGCTGGCGAACCGACATTTCGTCCTTGTTCAGAACCAGAGTCAGTCCTTTTTGACGGGCAATCCGGTTCACCTCATCCAGAAATTTCTGATAGAGCGTCTCCGTCCAGACCTGGGTATCGGTCTCCAGCGACTTCATCTGGCCTTTTTCGTAGGCTTCCTTCAGCGCCATCTTATTAAACCATTCCTGCATCCGGGCGGCCGATTCCGGACTGCCGGGTTTGAGAACATTCTCCAGTTCGTTGCGAATTTCATTCGCCTCGGTTTCCAGTTCCTGTATTTTCGCCTTGATCTGGTTTTGTTTTTCCTGAATCGATTTCTCCCGATCCAGATTTTCCTGGCATTCGGTCAATACTCTGGAAACATTGACCACCCCGATTTTCAGCGGGCCGGCGACCTCCGCCGCCTCCTGCCCCAGACAAAACGAATATCCCCAAACGCCCAACAAAACGGTCAGCATCCATGTCGCTTTTTTCATCATTCAATTCCTTTACCAGTTACGTACTTTGTCGTCCTGCCGTTCACTCACGGACCAGTTTCTTAAAATGTCACACCAAACGAAAAACTGAATATTTCCTTGTCATCCTCGTCATCAAAATAAATCGGGAAGCCGAAATCAAAATTCATCGGCACCATCTGGAACAACTGGGGGATCACCAGCTCGAAGCCAAACCCGACCGTAACCCGGTAAGGCCCTTCGGTGACGGTACCGGTATCGCAGAACACTTTGCCGAAGAGAACTTCCTCATACAGCGGATGGGTCAGTTCCGTACCGATCAGCACGAGCGTTTCGCTTCCGATCGGGTCCCGGTGTTTTCCGTCGCGCGGGCTGACGCCGCGGTAATCGAAGCCGCGGAGCGAGCCGATCCCGCCGGCGTAATACCGTTCAAACACCGGGGCATCGCCGACAATCTGGCTGCCGCGAATCTGACCGGCCAGCACGGTTTTCCGTTCGGTAATATCCTCATAAATTGTATGGTAGCCGGTAATGCCGGAGCTGGCGGCCCCAAAGGTAAAATCGCCGCCCATCGCCCCATACTGTTCCCAACTGATGTTGAACCGGTAGCCTTCGCTGGGCCGGAACAGGTTGTCGGTGGTATCGCGGCCGATGCCGAACTTGATACTGGTCAGGAAATTGCTGCCTTCCACATCCTGGACATCTTTCGGAGCAACGACTTCCCGATACCGGTCAATCTCCACACCATTGGGATCCCGGACTATGACCCGGTCCGTATCCAGATCGGTTACCCGGACCTCCTCAACGCGAAATCCGATTTCCGCACTCCAGTCGTTGTCGAACCGGCGTCCCAGAGAGACAATCCCGCCCAGCCGGCGTTCCAGATATGATTCCCGCCACCGCCGGAACAGAAACAGGCTGGTATCCAGATAATACGGCTGATCCAGCAGATACGGTTCATGGAATCGCAGCCGGGCGCGGGTCATTTCCGTTCCCGGTTCGAAATCCAGCCGCATCCGCTGGCCGGCCCCAATCAGGGAATCGCCGCCGAATAATTCGCTCAGCGTGGCCGGCCATTTACCGATATCGAAGTTTCGCTGCTCGACGGAAATCTGGCCCAATACCCCGCTGTTGGTATCCACCCCCACCCCGAACAGAATCAGTCCGGTCCGTCCTTCTTTCACCTCCACCAGGGCATCCCGGGATGTCGGCTCGTCCCCGATGGGCTGAATCGTAATACTCTCGAAATACCCGCGGCTTTCCAGCCGTTTTTTGCCCTTGTCCATTGCCTCGGTATTGTAAATGCCGCCGGGCAAAAACCCGAAATGATCGAAATCGCGGCGGATGACCTTATCCTGCGTCTGATGGTTTCCCTGGACCACCACCCGGCCCAGGTCGTATTTGCCGTTCTCGACGATTTCCACCACCGCAATCGCCTGCCCCTCCTGCTCGGTATATTCCGTTTCGATATTGACATGGGTATAAATGTACCCATCCCGGCCGTAGGTATTCTTGACGCTCCGTTCGGTGAGAGTCCGGTTGTCTTTGGTATAAAAATCCCCCGGCTCCATCTTAATCTCATCGATCAGCTTGTCGTGGGTAAAATTCTCATTGCCCTGAAACCGGATCTCGGATACCCGGTAGCGGGGCCCTTCTTCCACGATAAAGGTCACTGTGGCCCGCGTCTTCTCTTCATTGAATTCCACCGTCGAAAACACCCGCGCATCCAGAAATCCTTTGTCATGATAATACCCGGCCAGGGCGTATTCATCCTGCTTCAACTGGGCATCATCCAGCCGCCCTTTGATGAAAATCGGAAAATAACTCTTCGTTTTAATCTTGCTGTTGAGCTTGCGGGCCGGCAGGGAATCATTCCCCTGGTATTTCACCTTTTTAATCCGCAGGCGGGGACCTTCCACGATCACATATACTACCTTGTTTTCCTTTTGGAGCTGGTCTTCATCCACGGTCACCGTCGCATAATAGTAGCCTTTCTCCTGATAAAACTTCACCAGCGACTCCGCGCCCTGATGCACCAGATACGAATCCAGAAAATCGCCCGCCTTGAAGTCGATTTTCTTCCTCAGGTTTTTTTCCTTCAGTTTTTTATTGCCCAGAAACGTCACCGAAGCAATCGGGGTGGTTTCCTGCACGGTAAAAATCAAATCCACCTGGTCGCCCTCCCGTACCATCTTCCATTTGACATCCCGAATCTGCGGCATCAAAAGAATGCGGCGGGCATCCTCGCCCACCAGTTTTTCATCATAGACCGCCCCGGAACGGCTGCGGACATTGTTGATAATGGTGCTGACGGGGACTTTCTCGCTGCCCTCAATGGTAACCTGGCGAATCCGCACGCCCGGCTCAGCCGGTTCCGCCGGAGCGGGTTCCTGTGCCCGGGCGGATAAACCCAACCAGAGAAATAACAGTACCAGGCAAAATCCAGGGCATCTAATCCTGAATCGCCGCTGTCCGATAGTCCATCGGGATGAACCGTTCCGCTTGTTCCTGTTTCGCAAGTCTGTCTCCTTATTCTTTTCTGCCATCGGACAGGAACCCTTAAAAAGGCTCCGGCGCATGCGAGAGGGTTTCAAACCGTGTCCATTGTTTATGCCACATCAGCGCAATCGTGCCGGTCGGCCCGTTTCGCTGTTTGGCCACAATGACTTCGGCCACGTTGCTCTGTTCATAATCCGGCTCATTGTGATAATAATCTTCCCGGTGCAGCAGCATGACCACATCGGCGTCCTGCTCGATATTGCCGCTTTCCCGCAAATCACTCATGCGGGGGCGGTGGCCTTCGCGGCCCTCCGGGGACCGGTTCAACTGCGACATCACCACGACCGGGACACTCAACTCCCGCGCCAGGGCCTTGAGGTGGCGGGAGATGATCCCCACTTCCAGTTGGCGCGATTCCGCCCCGGGTACATGCATGAGCTGCAAATAGTCAATCACCACCGCCTGAATGTCATACTGCAATTTCAGCCGCCGGGCCTTGGCGCGCAGTTCCAGGGGCGTCAGGCTGGGCGTGTCATCCACAAAAATCGGCGCTTCGGACAGCGGACCGGAGGTCAGCCATAATTTTTCATATTCCGATTCTGTCAGGATCCCCTGCCGCAGCCGGTGCGAATCGATATGTCCGCGCCCGCATAACATACGCTCGGCCAACTGCTGGCACCCCATTTCCAGCGAAAATATCGCCACCGGGATATGGTTATCGGCACCGATGTGTTCGGCGATATTCAGGCCCAGGGCGGTTTTTCCCATGCTGGGCCGGGCGGCCACCACAATCATTTCGCCCGGCTGCAAGCCGCTGGTCAATTCATCCAGTTCCATAAATCCGGTCGGCAGGCCGGTCACCACGGAGGCATTGCCGCTGCGCTTGTCGATCATCTCAAAGGTCTTGGTCATGATCTCGCGCATCGGCAGGGCATGGCCGACAATCTTTTGCTGGGTTACCTCGAAAATCCGCTGTTCCGCCTGGTCCATGATTTCCGAAACGTCGCCGCGATCCTCGAAAGCCTGGATCGTCAATTCGCCGGCAGCACTGATTAAACAGCGCAACAGATATTTGTCCCGGACGATCTGGGCATAATAGACGGCGTTGGCCGACGAAGGAACACTATCCACCAGGCGTACCAGAGACTCGACCCCCCCCACCTCTTCCAGTTGGCCGCGCCGCCGCAGCTCGTCCCGCAGCAATACCAGATCCACGGGCCTGTTCTGCTCGTACAGGCTGACCAGGGCCTCGAAAATCAGTTGATTGTCACGCCGGTAGAAACTTTCCGCACGAACGATCGGGATAATTTCCCCGATGCATTCCTTGTCGAGGACCATCGAGCCCAGCAACGACAGTTCCGCCTCCAGAGACTGGGGCGGAATTCGCTGGAGCAGACTGGCATCCGCTGACTCCATGTCATTCGACGCTGGCTTCGTCTGCCCCTGTTTGGCCATTGCCTGCATCCTCCGGCGTAAGGATGGCCACTTTTACAGCAGCCTCAATTTCCTGACCCAAATGCAATTTGACGTCATAGTTGCCCAAGAGGCGTAAATGTCCTTCCAAAACCACGAATTCCGGCTTGATTTCAAAACCTTTTTCCTGCAGCGCTTTGGCGATATCCGCCTCCACGACCGAACCGAACAAGTGTCCCTGTTCGTTGGCCAGCGCCCGGATGGCAATCTCCGTACCGTTCACCCGGTCCGCCAGTTTCAAAATCTCCTGCCGGGCCAGCCGGCGGATTTCCGCCTGCCGAACCCTCTCCTTCTCGATGGCTTTGATATTGCTGGCCGTGGGTTCTACCGCCAATCCCTGCGGAATCAGATAATTGCGGGCGTACCCGGCCTTGACTTCCACGACATCTCCCAAATGACCTAATTTGGCAACATCTTTATGCAACAGCAACTTCATAATCAACTCTCCTCACAGAGATAATACGATTTTAAACTTTCCTTCGTTCCGTACAAAATTCCGTTCCGGATGGCGGCCGGTAACTCTTCCGCCGCCGCGGGAAACCTCCGGATTGGCTGTCGGGTTAACTTACAAACGGCAGCAAGGCCATATAACGGGCCCGCTTGACCGCATTCTGCACTTTTCGCTGGCAGCCGGCACAATTCCCGCTGCGTTTGCGGGAGAAAATCTTGCCCCGCTGCGTCAACAGCTTCTGCAATACTTCCACGTCTTTGTAATCAATATAATCTACTTTATCCCGGCAAAATCGGCATTCGGTGTTCTCGCGAACCGTACGAACCATTCGCGGGGTTCTGGGTTTATTTCTTTTCTGTTGCACAATAAGCTCCATACAGGTTAAAAGATTCAGGATCCGGCCGCCATTCAGCCGGACTCGGTTTACACATTGTATTAAAACGGAATATCGTCATTTCCCACGCCAGGGCCTGCCTGCGCCGC
Source organism: Planctomycetota bacterium (assembly GCA_022705365.1). Taxonomy (GTDB): domain Bacteria; phylum Planctomycetota; class Phycisphaerae; order Sedimentisphaerales; family SM23-30; genus JAKJEP01. The sequence continues at coordinate 7,930 of JAKJEP010000006.1, forward strand.
CGGGGCCGGACCATTGGATGCCGCATTTTCACCGGATCCGCGTGAATCGACAAAAACGAATGTCTCTACGGTAATCCGGTGCTTGGACCGCTTGCTGCCGTCCTGCGCTTCCCACTGGTCGAAATCCAGCCGGCCCTCCACCATCAGAGGGCGGCCCTTTTTGCAGTATTTACTGATGGTTTCCGCCGTTCGGCCATAGGCCCGGCAATCGATAAAACAGGTCTCTTCCCGCTGGGTTCCGTCCGTACCGCTCCAGCGGCGATTGCTGGCCAGGCCAAACTCCACCACCGGAGTATTGCTGGGCAGATAGGTCAACTGGGGATCACGGGTCAAATTGCCAATCATGATCACTTTATTGTAACTGGCCATAGGATAACTCCTTCTGGTTCGAATAGCGGATTGGGCCTTTCCCAAGCATTCTCACCCGGATGGTCAGGCCGCCTTCCCTGCCATTCAAACCACTATATAGTTTTGTCTTTCGTGGCCGGCTTGGAATCCGCTTCGATCTCAACCGCGTCAAAATCAGGCTCTTCCGCCTCTGATTCTGTTTCTGGCTGGGAATCCTCACCTGAAGAACCAGACTGCCGGTCATCCCGCTCAACATTCAGCATCGCGGGAGTGGGCTGCTCCATCTGTTCCTCGGTGATATGATCGCGGCGCAATACCAGGGAACGCAGGAACAACTCATTCAGCCGGATATCCCGTTCCAGAGTGTTAATTTTCACAGGCAGCGCCCGGAAATAGGCCAGAATATACATACCCCGCTTCTGACCGGCTATTTCATAGCACAAGCGGCGTTCATCCCATTTTTTGACATTAATCACTTCCGCATCCGCTCGCTGAAAGACCAGATCAATCGCGGCCATGACTTCCTCCCAACGGGTACTGGCCACTGCGGAATCCACCAAAAACATTGCTTCATAGGTACGCTTGACACCGTTGGTCAACGGTACACCTCCTGCACTTTACCGTGCGAAAAAGCTGTTATAAATCCAATAAACATAACTATTTCCTAGAACCGCCGTTTCTCCGGCGGATCGTTAGTTTGTTTCGGAAGCGTTAAACTGATTCATGGCCGCTGCCATGCCGTCGCGTACCCAGCATTCCACCGCCGCCGCCGCTTTGGGCAGCAGTGCCGCCAGTTCCATCGCTTCCTGTTCCGTAAAAGTACTTAAAACATAATTGACCGTATCACCGTGCTGGGGATACCCGATGCCGATTCGCAACCGGTTGACGGATTGGCTGCCCAGCTTATCCAGCACATCCTGCAGACCATTATGTCCGCCGGAGCTGCCCTGGCTCCGCAGCCGCATCTGCCCCAAAGGCAGCGCCATGTCATCCAAAATCACCAGTATATCTTTCCTATCAACCTTATAAAAATTTACCGCTTCTGCTACACTGGTGCCGCTGCGATTCATAAAGGTCTGCGGCTTCAGCAGCAACACCTTCTCTTCTTCATACATTCCGCTGCCGCATATCGCATTATGCTTTTGGCGAGTCATGTCGATCCTCCAGCGGCTCGCCAGCCGATCCACTACGAAAAATCCAGCATTATGCCGGGTATTGCTATATTCGGCTCCGGGATTGCCCAGGCCTGCAATCAGTTTCATCGGATCCTTGTTCCCTATTCACTTTTCCTATCATCTACGCGACAAAACGCGGGAGCAGGCGGATCACTCGGCCTCTTCTTCTTTCGGCGGTCTGGCAGTTATCACCTCCGGCTCCGCACCTTCCACGGCGGCTGCCGGTGCCACTTCTTCCACTTCCTCCGTCTTGGCCCGGACAATGGCCACCAGCGATTCCGGATCGGTAATCAGTTTGGCGCCCGCCGGGAGTTCCAAATCCTTGGCCAGCAAATGCTGCCCCAGCTTCAGATCGGCAACCTTGACTCGAATGCTTTCCGGTATGCTGGTTACCAGACACTCCAGTTCCACTCCCATCAAAGCCTGCTCCAGTGTACCGCCTTCACTGACGCCCACCGGAATCCCTTTCAGTTCCACCGCCACCGTTACCTCTACCCGCTCATCCAGTCTCACACGGGCCAGATCCACATGAACAATCTTATCGCCCATATGATCGTACTGGATATCCTTCACCAGCAATTTTTCCTGTTTGCCGTCCAGATCAATATCCAGCAACCGGTGATGATGCTGCAATTCCAGCGAAAAATCATGGTAAATCAACTGAATCGATACGGGTTCCTGCTGATGCCCGTAAATAATCGCGGGCAAGAGACCTTGCGACCGGATCTTCCGGGACATACGACTACCCACTCGATCACGTTTTTTTGCCTTCAAAATCAATGATTGTTCCATTCCAAACCTCTGTTAAAAGCTTTCAAATATAGCACTTATCGATCTATTTTGGTGAATTCGAATAATCGCCTCTCCTAACAGACTGGCGACCGATACCACCTTTAACTTCTGCAACTGCCCCGCTTCCCGGCTCAAGGGGATTGTATCCGCTACCACGATCTCGTCAATGGGAGCCTCGCTGAGCCGCTCGAGCGCCGGAGGGGCGAAAATCCCGTGCGTGGCACCCACGCGGACACTTTTGGCCCCTTTATCCTTGACCAGCCGGGCCGCGGAACATATGGTTCCGGCTGTTGTTATCATATCATCAAACATCAATACATGCTTGTCCTTGACGTCACCGATGATCCGGACCGCTTCGGCCTGACTGCCGCTGATCCGGCGTTTATCAATTACCGCCAGTTCCCCGCCCAAATCCTGGGCGTATATTTTAGCGGTCTTCACATTGCCCACATCAGGAGAAACCAGCACTTTATCCTGCAACTCCAGCTTTCGAAAATACTTAACCAAAACCGGCTCCGCCTTCAGATGATCCAGCGGAATATCAAAAAAGCCCTGCACCTGTTCGGCATGCAAATCCACCGTCAGCACCCGGTCCGCCCGGGCCGTCGTAATCAGATTCGCCACCAGCTTGGCACTAATCGGGGTTCGCCCTTCGCTCTTACGGTCCTGACGGGCATACCCGAAATACGGCAATACCGCCGTAATCCGAAGGGCGGAGGCACGATGCAGACAATCCAGGAAAATCAGAAGCTCAACCAGATTGTTATTTACCGGGGGGCAGGTGGACTGCACCACAAAACAGTCCCGACCGCGAACATCCTGTTCCAGCTTAACCAGCGTCTCGCCATCGGGGAATGGCTCCACTTTGGTCTTGCCGACCGGAATGCCGACATAATCACAGATCTTTTGCGTAAGATCCGGATTGGAGCTGCCGCTAAATACAATTATGTTGTCAACTGATTCCATTTTCCTTGTTACTTTTTTTACTTTTCTTTCACTTTTTCAACTACCCGGCCAGGACTCGAACCTGGAATGCAAGTACCAAAAACTCGTGTGTTACCGATTACACCACCGGGTATATTTACTTTAATTTACCAGTTATTCTACTGCCTGTCGGACTAGCCGCGCTGGGGTAACTTCTTACCCTGTTGGACCTTACCGGAGGCATGAGCTGAATACACCGCGTCACTTCAGCCCCTTGCACGAACCATCATGCGGCCCCGTGCGGCAAGGCAAAAAAAGAATTATAACCAAACCCCGCTCCTATGCAACACAAAATCACCCTCTGCATAAAAATTTCCTGTAGATCGCCGTAAATATTTATAAAATAGCCTCTTATGTCATTGTAACCAGCCTTTTCCGGTCCTGTATACTTCTTTGATGATGTTGCCCTCCGCTCTCCCGGCAGTCCCGGCGGTTGAACCGGCGGTCTGACGCAGGTCCGGGCCATGATCGGTCAACTGGAAAACCTGGTATGGAAGATCCGCCATCACAACGGAAGCCATTATACCCTCGATAAAAGCCAGCATTGTCTGATTAAGAAATACTGCCGAATGAAAGGTGAGGTTATGCCCGATTGGCCCAAAACACTTCAGTTATCACCTATCACCATGGAACATGATTCAACGGATACCGGAACTGGCTCCCGTAACAACTACAACTTGATCGGTAAAATCCATTTTTGTCCCCTTTCTCACCTGTTATTTGTAGGCTTTCACCTGGATACTAATGATTTTTCCTTTTAGCCTATCGTCTCGTTCTGACATATAAAAAGGATTCTCCGTAACCAAGGTAATATCGTGAAAGCCTGCTTGGGTAATGGCGTTCAAATACTCCGCCTTTCCTACGGCTTGCGTAATCCATTCTCCCCACACCTTATCCAATGGGAGATCTGTGGTAAACTCGCCTTCTGCTACCAAATCCGAAATGAGTATCCTGCCATGGGGTTTCAAACAGCGATATGCTTCTTGGAATACGGCTACTTTATCATGACAGTGGTTGATCACGCAATTGGAAATAATCACATCAATGGTTTCGTCTGTCACCGGTAAGTGTTCAATTTCTCCAAGCAGGAATTCCACATTTTTTTTAAACTTGCCTTTTTCGGCGTTTTTTTTTGCCTTTTCCACCATCTCGGGAATCATATCAACGCCGATCACCTTCCCGGTTTTACCCACTTGCTGGGCGGCAAGAAAAACATCCATACCTCCTCCCGATCCCAGGTCCAAAACCGTCTCTCCTTCTTGTAATTCGGCCAGGGCCGTGGGATTGCCGCATCCAAGACCCATCAAAGCCGATTTCGGAATACTCTTGATTTCTTCTTCGGAGTAACCGATGGAAAGGGTCCGTTGAAGAAGATTGGTATCGCTTGGATGGTTTGAGCTTTTCGATTGCTCTTCGGATGCTATTGCGGCATACCGCTCTTTTATTGATTTCGGAGTACTTTTTTTATACTTCATAATCTACCGCCCTTTTCACTCCTGTTCCGAGTAGATCTTTCACAAGCGGCCCATATATTATGAATATTTATATAATAATAGCCCTTCCACAGAAATTCTAATAAAAATTCCTAATCTTTAGCCAGACTTCATTCTTTACTTTATTAAGAACTGGGGGATTTCTTGTTTGGTTCTGTCATAGGTATTTTAGATGCGATTCCCCCCTCGGTAAAGGGCATTTGAAATATATCAAAAATTGTCGTTACAGATTGCCTTTGGCAAAACAAAAATAAAATAGGCAAAGTTGTGTTATTTATACTCCTCAAACAATTCCACAGAATACTTCATAACCATCTCTAAAGACTTGATTTAATGTTTGACTGGCCCTTGGGTATTTGTATGATCTATCTTTATGGTTTTTTGCCGTCTTCAATAAGTAGAGCAAGGTCCCCTCACTATAGGCGGGATACAAGCGTAAGATAATTGACGGAACCGCCAAAAGTCGCTATTGACTTTCAAAAACTCACTCTGGCTCCCCCATAACAAGGGATTGATGAGCCTTTGACGCTGGCGTCATAATTGGTGTAAAAAATGTTGAATCCTTTTGATATGAGCCAAATTTCTGGTTTGACACAAAGCCAGGCACAACAAAGACTTACAGAGGAAGGGTACAATGAACTACCCCACAGCAACCGGCGCAACAGCTTTACCATCGCCCTGGAGGTAATTCGGGAACCGATGTTCCTGCTGCTGGTGGCCTGTGGGGTAATCTATCTGCTGCTGGGAGAACCGAAAGAGGCCCTCATGCTGCTGGGCTTCGTTTTTGTCGTGATGGGAATAACGATTGTTCAGGAACGCCGAACCGAACGGGCTTTGGAAGCCTTGCGCGACCTGACCAGCCCCCGCGCCCTGGTCATTCGCAACGGCCGCCAGCAGCGCATTCCCGGACGGGAAGTAGTACGGGGAGATATTCTCATTCTGGCCGAGGGGGATCGTGTACCTGCGGATGCGATTCTGCGGCATTCCATCAACGTATCGGCGGATGAATCTCTCTTAACCGGGGAATCGCTAGTGGTGCGTAAGATGGCTTCGAAGGACTCGCAAATTTTATCGAAACCCGGCGGAGATGATTTGTCCTCCGTCTTTTCCGGCACCCTTATCACGCAGGGCCAGGGTATTGCCGAGGTAGTCGCCGCCGGCATGCATACGGAAATCGGAAAGATCGGGAAAGCCCTGCAATCCCTCGAATCCGAGCAAACGCTCCTGCAAAAGGAAACCGGCCGTTTGGTACGTAAAATGGCATTGGTAGGCTTGTCTTTCTGTGCCCTCGTGGTAATCGTCTATGCCCTGATGCGCGGCAATACCATCCAGGTATGGAAAGAAGGTTTTCTGGCAGGCATCGCCACCGCCATGGCCACCTTGCCGGAAGAGTTGCCGGTGGTGCTGACAATATTTCTGGCGCTGGGGGCCTGGCGCATCTCCCAGAAACAGGTCCTCACCCGTCGGATCCCAGCCATTGAGACTCTGGGCGCTGCCACCGTGCTCTGCGTGGACAAAACCGGCACCCTGACCCAAAACCGCATGTCGATCAGTAAGATTTTCGCAGGCAACAAGCTCCTGGATACGAAAGAATTACAAAATGCCCCTTTGCCGGAGGATTTTCACCGACTGGTTGAGTTTGGCATTCTGGCCAGCAAAAAAGACCCCTTTGATCCCATGGAAAAGGCCCTGCGCGAGCTGGGTATTTTGCAATTGGCCCAAACCGAACATCTCCATGAAAACTGGAACCTGGTGCAGGAATACCCCCTTTCGCCGGAATTGCTGGCCCTCTCTCATGTATGGAGATCCCCCAATGGCCGGCAGCTTCTGATTGCCTCCAAAGGGGCGCCAGAGGCGGTGGCGGATCTGTGCCACCTTCGCCGGGACCAAATGGATACCCTCATGAAACAGGCCGCCTCAATGGCCGGTGAAGGCTTGCGGGTTTTGGGAGTGGCCCAGGGCCGGCCTATTCCCCAGGCCGATCTGCCGCAAAAACAACACGATTTCGAGTTCGCCTTCCTGGGTTTGATCGGACTTGCCGATCCGATCCGCCCCACAGTGCCCCAGGCTATTCAGGAATGTTATTCTGCCGGTATTCGGGTCGTAATGATTACCGGTGATTATCCCGTTACGGCCCAGACAATCGCCCGTCAAATCGGTTTGAATTCCGTGGATCAGGTTGTTACCGGCCCTGAGTTGGACCATATGAATGATGAACAACTCAAAGAGCGTCTGGCCGCCACTAATATTATTGCCCGCGTCGTTCCGGAACAGAAACTGCGTATTGTCAACGCCTTAAAAGCCGCCGGCGAAATTGTGGCCATGACCGGCGATGGCGTCAATGACGCCCCGGCCCTGAAAGCCGCCCACATCGGTATTGCCATGGGCGGCCGCGGCACGGATGTGGCCCGCGAGGCGGCCGGCCTGGTTCTGCTGGATGATGATTTCTCCTCCATCGTGCAGGCCGTGCGGCTGGGACGCAGGATCTTTGACAACATCAAAAAAGCCATTTCGTACATATTTGCGATTCATGTGCCGGTGGCCGGTTTGTCGCTGATTCCGGTATTCTTCTCCGATTGGAAGCTGATTCTGCTGCCGGTCCATATTGTTTTTCTGGAGCTGGTGATTGATCCCTCCTGTACCCTGATTTTTGAAGCGGAAAATGCCGAAGCCGACATCATGACACGCCCGCCGCGAAATCCGCGAGAACGGCTGTTCAGCTTTAAGTCTCTTTCTATCAGTATCTTGTTGGGTTTAAGTGTCCTGGCAATCGTCATGGGCGTTTTCCTGGTCACACGGGCCATGGGCCATCAGGAAAACAATGCCCGGGGTTTGACCTTCGCCACGCTGGTGGTGGCAAATCTGGCACTGATACTGGCCAATCGCTCCTGGTCTCGTACCATCCTTTCGATGATGAAAGAACCCAACAAGGCACTCTGGTGGATTCTCATCGGGACCGTCATTCTTTTGGGTTTGGTGCTTTATGTGCCTTCGCTGCGCGACCTTTTCCACTTTGCCCCCCTGCACGGCAAAGATTTGGTCATCAGTCTGATAGTCGGAGGAGTAAGCATTATGTGGTTTGAGGGACTGAAATTGCTGCGGCAAAAGAAGTGGAAACCCATTCCCAACCGGAACTAATGATTCTTCCCTCAATTTTAGGAATGATTGCTATCGGCTTTTATTGGGGCGATCCCTCCGCTGGAAAACGGCATCTGGTATCCCAGCACCTCACAAATCGCCTCTACAGTTCGCCGGATTGCCCCCTCCTGACTTCAACATTGGGACACCCGGTCAATACAGCAGGTCGTAGAGCATTTGTTGCTCAGGGTCCATTTTCAGCAAAACATGCTGCATCTCCGGATCATTTGGCAATTCAAAACGCAGCTCATACATCGTTTTTGTCAGTTCAATGGCCCGTTGTGGGCTGATCGGTAGCTGCCTCTGGGCTAACCGCCGTTCCAGTTCCTTATAAATCGTATAGGCGACAAACGCGATCAGTATATGGGCCTCAATCCGCCTCCTGCGATAATGATACATCGGACGAATCCGAAGGTCGGTCTTGGAGATGCGAAAAGCCTTCTCCACCTGCCACAGTTGGCCATACGTCTGGATCACCAACTCCGGCGAATAATCCGTGTTCGTCAAATATCCTTTCAGGCCATCCCAGCGGGTAGCTTGGGCGATCTTGGTCTGGTCAATCTCAATTTTCACCTCGCCGTCCAAACGTAAGAATTTGTTATATCCACGATTGTTCAGATGCTCCTTAGAGAGCCTGCCGGAGTGAACTTTCTGACGTAGCTTCTGGAGACCTCGCTGGCGATTTTGAGCATCCTTCCGGGCCCGCTTGTGACGGGACGATCGAAGGGGACCTGGATGGCAATTGCATGGTGGACTTGCTGGACTTGGCAAAATTCGCGATCCATTGGCTCGAATGCAAACGTTACCCGGCTTCCGACTGCTACTAGAAGTCCCCAATAAACTTCAGGACAGTATCTATAATTTCGTAGCACCAGGATACGTTACGGCCAGAGTGTTAGTTCCTCTTAATGTACAACGCCTGACTTTGCTTTAGGCCGTTAATCTTCTCGGCGAAATATCTTTTTGAGAAAGGTCTTGATCGAGGTGGGCAATATCTTTGACAGGAAGGCTCGAGTCGACCGTTTCGTTCGAAAGTAAAGAATATCAAAACCCCGAATGTTCCGGCATCGCCGTCCTTTCACCATCGAATGCAAAGCAACCTTTGTCAGATCGTTCTCGTGCCAGCCCGCCGGCTTCTTCGCTTTGAGAAACACCCCGGGAGCCAATGGATCTTTTTCGATGGTTTCGATGTTGAAATCGGAAAAGATCACTTCTATATCCTCCACTTCATACCGCCAGAAATCGTAGGGATAACCATGATAATGAAAAGGGGCGGAGCGGGTGGTCAAAAGCAGGATGCCGCCAGGTTTCAGGATTTGTTTTAGGTTGATAATCGCCCCACGCCAGTTCCGAACATGTTCCATCAATTCGGTGGAAATCACCACATCGAAACGCTCCGTCCCATACCGCCTGGTCAGTTCGTTGATATCGCAGATCTCATCGACACCTAGCCCTGCCGCGATATCCACACCAAGATAACTCGACGGACCAAAACCTTCCATTGCGGAACGAAGGGAACCGTTCACGTTCAAAGCGCCGACTTCAATGATTTTTCTGCCATGGATATCCTCCCGGGAAAGATAAGTTATACCAAATTGCATGCAGGCGTCATTGCACATCATGGTCTCCTTACATTCGGCCGAAATTCCATTTCTATCGGCTTACGAGTTGCAATCCCTCCTGCGGCGAGCGGCATCTGATACCCCAGTACTTCACAAATCGCCTCCACCGTTTTTCGGGTCGCGCCCTGATTGTCCAGAATCACCTGCCGGCCCCGACGACCCAGTTCAGCCGCAAATTCTTTATCACTTAGCAGGGTTGTCATTTTTCCCGTCAATTCCCCACCATCGGCCGCCACCTCGATCCCGCCGCCCTGAACTAAATGATCCATCGTTTCAGCGAAATTCTCCGTATATGGCCCGACCACCACCGGCTTGCCTAGCCCGGCCGCCTCCATCATGTCCGAGCCTCCCATCGGGACCAGCGATCGGCCTACGAATATCACCGCCGCCAGGCTGTAAAATTTCCGCAAATCCCCCATCGTATCCCCCAGGATCACCGCCTGCCCATCCTCCGGCCCCGCCGTATATTCCCCCGCCTTCACCCGGCTATACCGCACCAGCCGATACCCCCGCGATTCGATCAGCCGGGCCACTTCATCAAACCGTTCCGGCTTCCGCGGCACCACCACCAGCCGCAGCGATTTAAACTCCTTATTTTGCAATAATTTATCGAAACTTTCCAGAACAATCGCCTCTTCCCCATCTCCGGTACTGCCGGCCACCAAGACCCGCGACTCGCCGCTCAATCCCAGCTTCCGCTCCAACTCCGCGGCCCCGGCGACACTGTCGCAAGTATCTGCCGTATCATATTTTAGTGAGCCTGCCACCTTCACCCGGTCCGCAGATGCTCCCAGAATCTCGAACCGCCGACCATACGTTTCATCCTGAGCCAGGACCAGGGACAACCGCCGGAACATCGGCCGGACCAGCGGGGCAATCCGACGATACCGCGGAAAGCCCTTGCCGCTGCTGATACGCCCGTTTGCGACCATCACCGGAATTGAACGGCGGGCAGCAATCGCGGTAAAGTTATGCCAGACCTCAAGTTCCATTAGGATACAAAGGTCCGGCCGAATCCGGTTAAACGCTCGTTTGACGGCAAACGTAAAATCCCACGGATAGAAAAACACCCGGTGCGCCTGCCCATACAAACTCTTCGCCCGCGCGATCCCGGTATCCGTCGTACTGCTGATAACAATCTCAAACTGCGGCAGCACCTGCCCCAGCATCTTCACCAGCGTACCAATCGCATTGATCTCCCCCATACTCACCGCATGTATCCAGATGCACGGCTGGTGGCTGTACCGCCTCGGCACCGCCCCAAACCGCTGGCCCCACCCGCTGCGATACCGCCGCTGAAATAGAACCCGGTACAGCAGCCAGGGGGACAGAATCAGCAGAATGACGGCATAAATAATATCTAATAAATAACATATAATCATAATCTATTATCCAGAAAAAAATTACAGGGTTATTGTGGGAAAATTACGTTCGGTGAGCAAGTGAAATTTCCGGTAAAAATAATCCGATTTCATTCTGAACCACAATTTTGACGCCGTCGTCAAAAACTCATCGACCCTTGTTATCGGGGAGCCGGAGCTGATTTTGGATGCCAGTTCCGACTTTTGGCGGTTCTATCTATTTTGCTTGCTTCCAGGGATAAAAATTCCTATTCTGAGAGTGAAAGCGAGTTCAGAAAATCGCAGAGGATAGGAAAAGTAAAGATGCCGGACAATCCTCGAAAAGTCGTTTTGCTGATAGAGTCTTCCTCCGCATGCGGCAGAAAGATGCTGCGGGGGATCGCCAAATATTCCTCGCTGCACAAACCCTGGGCCTTTTTTCTGGAACCGTTGTCCTATAAGGAAATCCCCGCCCGCAAAAACACGCTGGCCTGGCTGAGGGAAATCGAACCGGATGGGATTATTGTCCGTGATCTGGAAAAAGTAGAGCAGATCGCGGCGATGGGCAAGCCGGTCATCGTCGGCAGCACGGTCAAGAAAGGGATTTCCAATCTACCTATGATTGTTACGGATTCCGAGATGATCGGAAAAATGGGAGCGGAGCATTTTCTGGAGCGGGGATTTCGGGATTTTGCCTATTGCGGCTACGATGATATGGCGTGGTCCTTGAAACGCAGTGAAAGTTTTGCAGCCCGTGTTCTGCAATTCGGATGCCATATTCACCAGTATCAGCAGCCGCGCGGCAAGATGCAGCGAATCTGGAAGAAAGAACAAAATCGGCTGGCGGCCTGGCTGGAAGCGCTGCCCAAACCGGTGGGAATTATGACCTGCTGTGATTACCGGGGCCAGCAGGTTATGGAAGCCTGCAAATTAGCCCGGATTCAAGTACCGGAAGAAGCGGCGGTATTGGGGGTAGATAATGATGAGGTAATCTGTAATTTGTTTTTACCGCCGCTTTCCAGCATCGATATCGATTTTGAAAAGGCCGGTTATGATGCGGCGGAACTGTTGGATCGGCTGATGGCCGGCGAGATGATGAAAAGCCAAAAAATTATCGCTTTACCAAGCTTGATTGAGACGCGTCAATCTACCGACATCTTCGCCATGCAAGATGTGGAGGTAGCCAAGGCGGTGCGGTATATCCGCGAACATGCCCGGGAAATGATTCAGGTTCCGGATGTGGTAGAGGCCACAACTCTGTCCCGGCGCTGCCTGCTCGACCGGTTCCACAGGGTGCTGGGCCGTTCGATTCATGAAGAAATCACGCGCGTTCGCATCGATAAAATTTCCCGGCTGCTGTTAGAGACCAATCAGTCGATAGCCCAAATCGCAGTAAAGCTTGGATACACCGGCGATGATCATTTGGCGAGGTATTTCAAAAAAGAGACCGGCATGACGCCCCTGGCATTTCGTAAACAATTCATTACTAAATAATTATGATCCTCATTCCTCTTTTCATATCACCCATTACATATTCGGAATCAGGATTTGAGGTATTGCCAGAAATGGCGTATTTTTTACCAGATATGGCTTTGTGTATTTTATGGCCGGATAAGATAATGGCATATGTAATCCAGTGATAGGAATACTACAGATTGATAACATACTGTGAATTCGATAGTTACAAAGCGAGATGCGGAACCTTCTAACACGATACGACGGTTAATCTGGTATTCATTCGGCTATATGGTACCGATGTTTCCGCGTCGGTATCTGGATAACGAGACATTACCTGAATAACCACCAGAGTATTAGGATACATCTGGTTAAGGATTGTATTGTATGAATCAGAATCTACATCAAGCCATGTGGCAACGACAGGAGATCGGCCGGCCGCTGCTGGGGATCAATGCGGGGTTCATGGCCAGCCAGCGATTTCCGCTGCTGATGAAGCATGTAGCTGGGAAGGCGGTGCGGCCGGAGGATATCCGGGCGGACCTGTTTTTAAAAGACTGCGACCGCCTGTATGAAACACATCAGAACCTGGGCGATTATCCGTATGTGGCGGCACCGTTTGCGGGGATGGCCTGGCTGGAAGCGATTATGGGATGCCCTATTCAGGCTTCGGATACCAACCTGTGGGCGGAACCCTGCATTTCGCAGTGGGACCAGTGGCACTGGCAGAAGCCCGACCGCCAAAATCCGTGGTACCAGAAACTGATCGAGTTGATGCAGGCCCTGGTTGAGCATTCGCGCGGGCGGTACCAAGTGGCACCGACCCTGATGCGGGGGCCTTCGGATATTCTTTTTGCCCTGCGGGGCGCTTCCAATCTGCTGATGGATTTGATCGATGAGCCGGAGGTGGTGAAGAAGGCGGCGGCACTCTGTGCGGAATTCTGGGTGGAAGCGGCCCAGGCACAATTGGAATGTATCCCCCATTCGGAGGCCGGATATATCGCCGGCGATGCGGCATTGCGAAGCTGGGCGCCGGATAAACTGGCCTGGCTGCAGGAAGATGCGATGGCTTTGTTGTCGCCGAAGATCTTTCGCGAATTTTTCCTGCCGCTGGACCGGCAAATCGCCCGGCAAATTCCCTGTGTTGCTTTTCATCTCCACGGATCGGCCCTGTGGGCGATTGACGATCTGCTGGGGATTCCTGAAATCGACGTGATGGAACTCAATCTGGATGACGCCAATTGTGACGTGGAGGGAACCCTGAACGGGTGGAAGAAGATTCAGGCCCGCAAGCCGCTGGTTATCTGGCGGATGTACGGGGATGACTTTCCGGTATGGCTGGAACGGATTCTGCGGGAACTGCCGGCCAACGGCGTCTCGATTCATGTCTCCACTCGTGATCTCGAAGAGGCCCGCAAAGTAAATGAGATATTCCAAAGTAAGGTAAATCAGACCCAATCAAAATCCATAGTTTAAACGGAGAAATTGTTCTATGAAAATTACCGAGATTGAAACTTACACCGTGAGTGCCGGGTGGAAAAACTGGCTTTTTCTCAAAGTCTGCACCGATGAAGGAATTTACGGAATCGGCGAAGCCACCATCAACGGCTTTATCAAGACCACGGAAGCGGCGGTGCATGAATTGAAGCATTTTGCCATCGGCCAGGACCCCCGTCGGGTGAATGCCATCGCCAAAAAGATCATTGAGACGATCCAGGACGCCGGCCATATTCACCGGCTGGTCATGGCCGGAGTGGAGACGGCCTGCTGGGATATTCTGGGCAAATCGCTGGGCGTGCCTGTCTATCAATTGCTGGGCGGCCAGCATCGCGACAGCATCCTCGGCTATGCCAACGGCTGGTATCGCGCGGAGCGAACGCCGGAGAATTTTGTGGCAGCGGCAAAAGTGGCGGTAAAAAAGGGATTTCACGCGGTCAAGCTGGATCCCTTCGGGCTAGCCCGCGGCTTTAT
>JAKJEP010000006.1:22257-32611 GCA_022705365.1 Planctomycetota bacterium
GGATCTGTCGTATGATATCCTCAAGGCCCTGCGGGAGGAGTTTGGGCCGGACTTTAAAATTCTGATCGATGTGCATTGCCGCTTCACGCCGCGGGAATCGCTGCGGGTGGCTACCCGGCTGGCGCCGCTGGATTTGTACTGGTGGGAAGAACCCACCTCCAGCGAACGCGAGGAGCTTACCAATGAAATCGCGGCCCAATGCCCGATCCCGGTGGCGACCGGCGAGCAATATGATAAAATCGGCCGGTTCCAGACGCTGGCCATGGGCGGCGGCGTGGGCATCTTCCAGCCGGAGCCGATGTCGCTGGGCGGGATCACCAATACCATCGCCGTAGCCGGCATTGCCAAGGCCAACGGCGCCTGGATCGCCCCGCACCAGAGCGGCGGCCCAGTGGCTACGGCGGTATGCCTGCAACTGGCGGCCTGCGTGGACAATTTCCTGATCCAGGAGTATTTCGATCCATTTAACGATCCCTGGACCAACGATCTGGTCACCTGGGTACCGAAGATCGATCCGAAAAACGGGCATTTGTCGTTCCCAACCGCGCCGGGGCTGGGGATTGATTTAAATCTGGATGTCGTCCGGGAACATCCGTATGATCCGAACGCCTATCTGGATACGTCCAAGAAAGGCTGGGAAAAACGGCTGGGAACCGGAAAGGCCAAAAAGAAATAACAAAGCTATTGCATTATAAAAGGAGATATTGTTTTGCGAACTTTTCATATACATTATACGGGGGATTATCTGGATGAATCCGGGGAAGTGGCTTATGGCGACATCGGGCTGAGCCTGTACGAAAATCTGCCGCATATGGAATACGATTTTATCCGGGACCAGGCCCCTCCCGCCGGCGATTCGAGCTATTGGGGCCGGTTGTATTCGCTCCAGATCGAACCGGAACATATTGCCGAGGCGAATGGCCTGGTAATATTCCGTCCCTGGCTGAAAGCATCGGCCTTTGCCGGGGGGGCGGAGAATCTGGTAGTGGTAGGCCGAGCCGGGGCGGGTTATGACAAAATCGATCTGGACGCCTGCACGAAAAATAACGTGGCGGTATTTAACGCCCCTGACACCCTGACCCATTCCACGGCTTCTTCCGCCCTGCTGCTGATGCTGGCCCTGGCCAAGCGGCTGCCCGAACAGGAAAAAATGGCTCATAGCGGCTGCTGGAATTATCAGGCGAAAATTATCGGTCTGGACCTGGAAGGAATGACGCTGGGGATCATCGGGCTGGGAAAAACGGGCATGGAACTGGCCCGACTGGTTCAGCCCTTTGGGATGCGAATCCTGGCCTATTCGCCCCACGCTAAAAAAGAACAGGCGGAAAAGCTGGGGATCACCCTACTGGATCAAATGGATACCCTGTTTCGCCAGTCGGATTTTGTCAGCCTCCATAACCGGCTGGAAAAACACAATCACGGCATAATCGGCGAGATGCAATTCCGCTTAATGAAACCGACGGCTTACTTTATCAATGTCGCCCGTGGCGAACTGGTCCAGCAGGAAGTACTGGTTCAGTGCCTGCGGGAACGCTGGATTGCCGGGGCTGGTCTGGATGTGTATCAAACGGAACCGCTGCCGGCCAGCGACCCGCTGATGAAGCTGGATAATGTGATCCTGACGCCCCATTGGCTGCCATCCACCCGGCAGGCGTGCTATGCCACCGGGTCCGCCGTAGCCCGGGGCATGATCGAGGCGGCCCAGGGCCGGATCCCGGAGCACATCCTCAACCCGGCGGTTCTAACCCAACCGGGTTTTGTCGCGAAACTGCGGCGGTTTGAAGTGAATACGCTTCCGGACAGTCCCGCCCCAAAAACGGCCAAAATCAAAACCAGGTAATCGTCCTCTACGAACAGGACTCTATACAGGAAAGGAATCTAACCATGCAGCGAACCTTATTTTTAGGGACCGTAACCTTATTTTTTACCCTGTTTGTTTCTGATTTATTTGCCGTGGAGGTTACCCCCAGTGAATTGGAGCAGGCCCGGCTGTGGGTGGCGGAAAAATTTTCTGAAGCCCCGGAAACCATGCGGCCCTTTTCGTTTGAATATGCCGGCCAGAATTCCGCCGACTTCCTGGGAAAATGGACCTGCTCGCGGGCTGAGAAAAAACTGGATGGACAGCGGACCCAGATCACCCTGGAGTATCAGGATTCCGCGACGGGGCTGGCGGTGCGTTGCGTGGCTGTCGTGTACCTGGATTTTCCCACCGTCGAATGGACGCTGTATTTTAAAAACACCGGTTCGAAAGACACGCCGCTTTTGAAAAATATCCAGGCCCTGGATATCCAGATCGAACGCCGTGCGACTTCGCCAGCCGGCGAAAGGACCATGTATGACACAACGGAAGATGTTTCGGAGTTTATCCTGCACCACCATACCGGCAGCAATCACGCCCGGAATGACTTCGAGCCGCACCAGACCATCCTGAGTCCAAGCCTCTCCAAAACCATCGCCCCCTTCGGCGGCCGGTCCACCAATGAAAACCTCTCTTACTTTAATGTGGAGATGCCGGGTGAACAGGTCGTTATCTCGGAAGGGAAAACCGCCATCTGGGAAAAAACCCGGACGGAGCGAAAACCGGGCAAAGGTGTGATTGTAGTGGTAGGCTGGCCCGGACAATGGGCCGCTCAATTTATTCGCAATGAAACCAACGGGCTGCGGATGCTGGCCGGTCAGGAGCAGACCAGCTTACTCCTGCATCCCGGTGAAGAAATCCGGACTCCCCTGATGGTTTTGCAATATTGGGAGGGGGACCGCCAGCGGTCGCAGAATATCTGGCGGCAGTGGATGTTCAAGTACAATCTGCCCCGACCGGGCGGCGAGCTTCCCCCCCCGCTGCTGACCCCGTGCAGTTCCCATCAGTTCAATGAAATGCTCAATGCCAACGAAGAAAATCAAAAACTATTCATCGACCGCTACCTGGAAGAAAAATTGAATCCGGATTACTGGTGGATGGATGCCGGCTGGTATGTCAACAGCGGCACCTGGGTGAATACCGGGACATGGGAGGTCGATACCAAACGCTTTCCGAATGGCTTGCGGGCCGTTTCGGACCATGCCCATGCCAAAGGAGTCAAAATCATCGTCTGGTTCGAGCCGGAACGGGTTACGGAAAATTCCTGGCTCTGGGACAATCATCCCGAATGGCTGCTCAGCCCCGGGAATGTCCCGGACCGGGTCGGCTGGATGCGGCAATGGAAAATATTCGATCTGGGCAACCCGCAGGCATGGCAATGGTTGACGGATCATGTGGATAAGCTGATTACCGAACAGGGAATTGACCTTTACCGGCAGGATTTCAATATCGACCCCCTGTTCTTCTGGCAGAATCACGACGCACCGGACCGGCAGGGAATTACGGAAAATAACTATGTCAGCGGTTATCTGGCTTACTGGGATGAGCTGCGCCGGCGCCATCCGAACCTGCTGATCGACTCCTGTGCCTCCGGGGGCCGGCGGAATGATCTGGAAACGATGCGCCGCGCCGTGCCCTTCATCCGCAGCGATTATATCTTCGAAGAGATCGGCCAGCAGTGCCATTCCTATGCGATTAACTGGTGGATTCCCTATCACGGTACGGGAACGTTCCTGATTGAACCGTATCATTTCTGGAGCACCATGGCGCCGCACGTGACCCCCTGCTGGGATCTTCGCGACCAGAACCTGGATTACGACTCGCTGCGCCGCTGGCTGGGGCAATGGCGGCAGATGGCTCCGGGTTATTACGGCGACTACTTTACCCTCAGCCCCTATAGTTTGCAGGATGATGTCTGGATGGCTTGGCAGTTTGACCGGCCGGACCTGAACCAGGGCTTTGTGCAAGCCTTTCGCCGGTCCAACAGTTATACCCTGACGGCCCAGTTCCCGCTGCAGGGGCTGGATCCGCAGGCACGTTATACCATCGCTACGATCGACGGCAAGGACGAACAAACCCTCACCGGCCGCGAAGTAATGGAAAAGGGCCTGCCTGTCACCATCGGGGACACTCCCGGCGCGGCGGTGATCACGTATAAGAAAAAGTAAGAAAACGATAAGAGGAATCGCGTGACGCTGAAAAGAATCTTCATAATAATCGTAATTTTGGGGTGTGGTAGTGTTTGTTGGGCCGTTTCACCCACAGATCAGGAACAGGAAATGGCCCGGCAATGGCTGGCAGATCAGTTTGAATCCTCCCCGGCTGCCTCGGTTCCGTTCTCTTTTACATATGAAGGCAAGCCATCAGCGGAATTACTCCCCGGATGGAAGATAGAAAAATCGCAAAAATCCCTGGATGCCAATCGCCATTCGCGCACTCTGCTTTTTCAGGATCCCCAAACCGCCCTCCAGGTTCGCTGCGTTATAGTGGAGTACGCGGACTATCCGGCGATGGAATGGACCGTGTATCTCAAAAACACCGGTTCGAAGGACACGCCGGTCCTGAAGGATATCCAGGGTCTGGACACGGTCTTGCACCGGGGGCAGGCGAGCGAATTCGTGCTGAACGGCATCAAGGGGGATTGGACGGTGGCGGAGGGGTATGAGCCGTATCAGATTCCGCTTGGCCCGAACGCCCGGAAGGATTTTACCCCCAGCAATCATCTGGGCAAATCCACTTCCGGTCCGGACGGCTGGCCCTACTTCAATCTGCAAATACCCGGAGGTGGCATACTGATAGCGGTTGGCTGGCCGGGACAATGGGCCGCTTCCTTCGTCCGCGACGCGGCGGATGGCCTGCGGATTCAGGCCGGTCAGGCTTTGACCCATCTGGTACTCAAGCCCGGCGAGGAAATCCGCACTCCGCTGATTGCAATGGTATTCTGGCAGGGAACCGACATCGTACGGGCGCAAAACATCTGGCGCCGCTGGTATATGGCCCACAACATGCCCCGCACCAACGGCCAAACCCAGCCGCCGGTTACCCAAATCCAGGTCGGCGGTTCGATGGCGGAAGTCCCCGTCATTCAGAAATTTATCGAGACCGTCGGCAAACCGGACATCTGCTGGCGCGATGCCGGGGCCGGCGGCACCACCTGGTATCCCAGCCGCAGCGGCCCCTATACCGGCGTTCTTGCCTGGCTCAATACGGGGACCTGGGAGCCTGACCCGACAATTTATCCGGACGGCTTCAAACCGTTCAGCGACTGGGTCCGTTCGCAGGGGATGCAGTTTCTCCTGTGGTTTGAGCCGGAACGGGTGGGCGATCCGAATTCCTGGCTGGGCCGCAACCACCCGGACTGGCTCATGCCGGGTATGGGCCAGGGATTGATCCTCAATGAAGGCCACCCCGACGCGCTGCGCTGGTTGATCGATCATATAGACGGTATGGTCAAATCCCAGGGGCTGGACTGGTACCGGGAAGACATGAACGGCGACGGCCCCATGCCGGCCTGGCGCAAGCATGATACGCCGGATCGGCAGGGAATCACGGAGAATCACTATGTACAGGGGCATCTGACTTTCTGGGATGAATTGCGGCGGCGAAACCCGCATTTGCGGATCGATTCCTGCGCCTCGGGCGGACGGCGCAACGATCTGGAGACCATGCGGCGGGCCGTACCGCTGACCCGCAGCGATTTCCAGTTCTCGGACATGATAGGCGTCGTGGAAGGTAACCAGTGCCATACCTATGGGATTTCGTTCTGGCTGCCGTTTTACGGCAACGGCTGCTATTTCTATGACAAATATTCCTTCCGGAGTTTCTACATGCCGCTGTTTGGCATGGGCGGAATGAACCAGGGCAACGCCCAGGCACAAAAACAAGCCTACACTGAATGCCGCAAAGTTGCCCCTTACATGCTCAGTGATTATTACCCGCTAACATCGTACAGTTTGCAGGCAGACGTTTGGATCGCCTGGCAGTTCAACCGCCCGGAGCAGTGTGATGGTGTGATTCAGGCCTTTCGGCGCAGCGCCAATCAGAAGACTTCGCAAACCTTCCGCCTCAGCGGCCTGGACCCGGCGGCACAATATGAGCTGACCAATTTCGATGCGGAAGGAACGACCAGTTATAGCAGCCATGAACTGATGGAAAAAGGACTATCGGTCGTTTTGACGGATTGTCCCGGTTCTGCCGTTATTGTTTATAAGAAGCAGTAAAACAGATCACAAAGGAATTTATTTCAGGAAGCAGGTGAGTATGAACACGACCATGTTGCTGGGCGTTTTAGTGGTGGTAATAGCGGGCTTGATTCAGGGCAGCGGCGGCTGGCCGATCAAGGTCATGAAGAAGTTCGGCTACGAACAGTGGGCCTTTATCGGGATGCTGGGAGGTCTGATTATTATCCCGTGGGCCGTTACCCTGTTGTTCTGCCCGCGTGCGTTTGAGGCCTATGGCAGTGTCGATCCAATGGTCGTCATTAAATCGAATATCTTTTCCCTGAGCTGGGGGATTGCCAATATCTTGTGCATGTTGTGTTTTGTGCGGATCGGCTTTTCGCTCACCGGCGGGATTCTCACCGGAATCGGCGTGTCGCTGGGGGTGATTATGCCCATGATCTTTAAGGGATCGGGGCTTTTCAGTCAGGCGCCCGATCTGAACAGTCCGGCCGGACGTCTAGTGCTAATCGGAGTAGCCGTTATGATTATAGGGGTAGTGGTGGCTTCTCTGGCCGGGTTCGGACGGGACAAGGCCCTGCAAAAGACCCAGCAAAAATCCGGCAGTTTTCTTGTAGGATTAATCATGGCTATTATAGCCGGTGCCCTCTCCTGCGGTATCAGTTTCGCCTTTGTGTATAGTCAGGGGCCGATCGTGCAGGCCATGATGGATCGCGGCGCCGGCGAAATCCCGGCTAATTTTGCCGTCTGGGCCGTCGGTCTGATGGGCGGTGCACTGATTAATGTCTTATATCCCGCTTACCTGATGACCAAAAATAAAACCTGGAATGTCATGAAAGGCGCCGGCAAGGAAATCCTTCTGGCAATCATTATCAGCATTAATTTAAGCGTCGGTATCGCGCTGATGGGCAAGGGCATGCTCATGCTGGGAGCCCTGGGTGCGTCCGTCGGGTTCGGCGTGCAGCAGGCCATGCAGATGCTCGGTACGCAGGGAGTGGGGTTTGTGGGGGGCGAATGGAAAGGAGTGCACGGCTCCCCCCGCCGTCTGATTTATACGGCGGTCGCCCTCCTGATTATTGCGGCCCTGATTATGGCCTATGGTAACAAAGTGGCCGGTACGAACTGAAATGTTGCAAAATGGAGCCTTATATGAATAAGAAAATCCTCATCGAAAATTTGAAGAAAGCGGGAAAGCCGACGGAAACTTATCAAAGCCCGGACGGCACCAGCATCGTGATATTACCCTATGGCGGCCGGATGCTGGGCTTGTATGCCCCCGGCAGCGAGCAGAATTTTTACTGGACGCATACCGCCCTGGAAAATGTGGAATCGGCCCGGGAATTCTATGCCGGCCAGCAGTGGCACAACTCCGGCGGCGACCGGACCTGGCTGTCGCCCGAGGCGGATGTTTTCTTTCCCAAATTCCCCAAGCTCGATCCCTATTTTCAGCCGCGGCAGTTGGATCCCGGCAATTATCAAGTGGTCAAAAAGGATGGCACCATACAACTGACTAACAAGCTGGCCATAACCCTCTCGCGGACCGGGCAGGAGGTCCCCCTGGAAATTGCCAAATCCTTTGGAGCAGCTTCCAATCCCCTGCAGCACGAAGCCGATACCCAGAAATTGCTGGACCGCCTCGAATACGCCGGCTACTGCCAATATACTTCGCTGGAGATCCAGAGTCCGGACGCCTCCCGGATGGGGCCGGTCGGTCTCTGGAACCTGGTGCAGATGCCGCATCGAGGCGACCTGCTGATCCCCACCTATGTTCCCACCCAGCCCCGGCTTATCATGGGCAAAATCAGCCAGGAAGATATCATCGTCACCGATCATCTCATTCGCTACAAAATGCGGGCACCGGGCGAACACAAGATTTCCATTCGTGCCCTGCCTACCGCCGGCCGCATCGGGTATCTGTATGAAACCGCAGATCAATGGGCCGTCATTATCCGGAATTTCTTCGTGAATCCTTCCGGCCTGTATGTGGACGTTCCCTGGGATGCCACGGACTACTTCGGTTTTTCCACCCAGGCCTGCAACGTAAACAGCGGACTGGGCCAGTTCAGCGAACTGGAATACCATATCCCAGCCGTTGGCCAAGGCACCGGCCGGACCCGCTGCGACGACGCCGCCCAGGTGTGGGCCTTTCGCGGTTCGTATGCGGATATCGTTTCTGTCATACGGCTGCTGCTCACAACCGAGCTATAAATACAGCGTTACCGGCATCGCTCTTCCCCAGATTGTCTCTCTGTGTACCATTCCCCATACCTTTGCCCTGGGACCTTGGTCCTGGTTTTACGCGACTTTCATCGCAAACAACGAAGCGAGTAACAGGAACGTCGACTGGGTAAAACGCTCGCGGTAGTAAGTCGTCCTCTGACCCCTACTGCAAGCCTGCCTATTCCTAGAACGGTTTTATGGCGAATTCGCACAGGTTCCATCCTGGGGATCATTGCAGTTCAGCCAGTCACCCGCCAGCACGGCCAGGTCCTGAAAATTGATAATACAATCCTGATTCAAATCCATCGCCGTGGTGGCAGGATCACCGCAGTTCAGAGCGCCGCGGGAGATCAGTACATGCAGGGGAGTATTATCCGCACCGTAATCACCACCGGGGCCAACGACAAAATCGATAGTGGTTCCGATACTTACCGAAAGAGTTAAATCGAAGAAGACATCGGCACTGGCTGAAAGCTGGCTGAAAAGCGGCTGGGCTGCATTGCCGTTTTTAATAATCCACATATCCACCACCCCGCTATGGCCGGCGGCGAATTTTCCGGTAATATGAACGGTTTCACTGGCAGGGGAGGTCCAGCGCACCTTGGCCAGATCCGGCACCGAGCCGGGCGGAGCCGGGTGCAGTGATACTTCGTTGGTATTCACCCCGTAGATCCAGGGGCCGAAATTTTTCCAGATAATCGGAAAACCGGAATAACTGGCACTGCTCAGCGTCCAGGAGTTATTGGTGGAATCCTGTGTCAGTTTATTGAAGGCAACAAAATCATTCAGCTCGCTGCCGGCCCCGTAGGACCAGTTCCGGTACGGGTTTTGACCCGGGCTGCCGAGCAGGGCGGGATTGTAATCCTGCTGGAAGTCCCAGCCGGTTTCCCCCCATAAAAGCCAGCTTTCCGCTATCTCACTCAGGTCTGCCATATCCACACGGCAGTCCCGGTTGATGTCACCCGTCATCCCCCGGCCGATCTCCCAGATATCCCCGCAGCTATCCACCGACAGAGCCGGGCGGCTGGTATCATGATGCACCAGATAGCTGTTGCCGTCCCGGATGGCAGCCTGTACATAGATCTTACGGTTAAGATAATCCTCCGGCAGATCCGCCGTCCAGACAAAATGCCGGTTTTCAGCAGGCAGGTTTTGCGCTCCGGGAATGGGTACCATATACTCCCATACCAGATCCGACCAGTATAGATCCACCGTACAGGCATCCCCTTCCGCATCGCTATAATCCCAGCTAATATCGATGGTATTGTTATCGATGATGGGCACTTCCATCTGAATCAGCGGATTGCGGTTGGCCGGCAGGGTGAAGGTTTTACTTGCCAGCCAGTTTTTCAGCCAGGCATTGCGCGAGGCAAAGAGGGACTTAATGCTTTCTTTCTGGCTGTAGTTTCTGACAAACGGACCCCAGCTATTTTCATAGGCTTCATAATGAAGGCCTATTTCATCGTTAATATCCTTTTCATATTTCTCAAAGGTTTCATCCATCAGGGTATTCAGTTTTTCCACGACATTATAGTTCTGTACAATATCATTCAGGATAACCAGGTTCCGATTCTCAAATTCTGCGCTGTACCCACTGGAACTGCTCACGCACCGCTCCATCCATTTGTTCGGGCTGTAATAGGGATCCAGTGACGCGCCGCCGACATCGCCGTAGTAGTGGGAAAAGTCGTAAGCAATCCACTGCCATTTCAACTCAGGTTCCGCCGGGTGAATGAGGATAAAATTGTTGCGTGCAATATCAAAATTCGGCCCGCAGTTATTAATCGCCCACCGGTAAAACCATTCGTCCAGTTCCACCTCCCCCAACATGGCATTCAAAATCTGATTCGAGGGGGTATTGGTAATCAGATTGGATACATCCATCAGGCTCTGAAAGGAACCAAAGGGATCGCTCTTCTTTTCATAAATTTGTGGATACAGCGCCGGATCCGTATAATAATTCAGATCGTTGTAGGGATAGGCATCCGGATGAAATACCTCCCCACTGTCATCCAGCCCCCGGCGGCGTAAGGTGGCGGCGTTGAGCGATTCCTGGGCCAGAAATAATCCGTAAAAGGTGCCATTAATATGGAAACGG
>JAKJEP010000070.1 GCA_022705365.1 Planctomycetota bacterium
TCCAACTGCACCGCCGGTCGGCCGCCATAGACGATCTGCCGCACTTCGCCTTTTTCCAGTTGCCAGTTTGACTCGCCCCACGACAGCGGATCGCTCGCTTCGTCCGCCGCGACGTATTCCGTAGCGGGACTGGTTAGTTTGTTACAAAATCGCACCAGCCGGAACTGCCCCGCCGTGCATTCCAGGCCCATTTCGATGGCGTCTGTGCCGATGGTCCACTGCCAACCGTCCTCGTTTCCTGTTGCGTAAGCGTCACCGGCCCGTACGTCCTGGGCTGCCGACACGCCGGCCAGGAAAGCTAAGCATGTTAGCAGTGCGGCTGCGAAAATTCGAGTCATTGACGGTTCCTCTCATTCGGATTTTAAAATTCCTTCTATCTCCGTTTCCGGTTCCAACTTTCCCGAAACAGCGTAATCCAGCAAAAGCTGAAAGAGGTAGTCCGCCTCCGGGCGCTTCTCGCTTAATGCTTTCGGCAGGTCAAACGTACAAATCAGTACTTTCCCCTTTCCCAGCTTGCCGGTGAAAAGCATGGCCCGCCGGGTAAGAGAGACGTTATACGATCCGGGCTGCTCTCGCTTGGCACGGATCCCCCAGACTTCGGGCCGCAAACCCCGGGGCAGAACATCCATATCGATCCCCGTACCCGTCTGCATAAGGTTGAGAAACTGTTCCTCGCAGAAGCCCCGGTGGGGAAAAACATCCATGAGGCCGCCGCGTTCGATGATGGTTCCCGAGCCGGCCCCCTGCGTGTCACCGTAATTAAAGAGTGGAAAACTCGCCTGTCCGGCCAGCGCGTCATTTTTGGCCAGCAGGATGACTTTGCCCCCGGCCCGGACATATTGCTGGGCATCCCCGTCCAGTTCCGCCGCGATCAGGATATCCGGCGGTTGCGCGGGGTCGAAGGTCCTGATGAAATCGTAGTCTGCCAGCGAACCGGCCAGTTGCGTTTGACAGGCGATAGTTTCTTTCCTGCCAAGAGACGCGTGGGGAAACGCCCAGATCGGCCACGAATTGGTATAGCCGCTGGCGGTGTCGCGCAGTTCGACAACCAGTTCCAGAAGCTCGGCCCGTTCCAAAGGAAGGGCATCCAGTTTTATCGCGGCGATTTCCTTCAAATCGCCGGTACCGGCGTTGATACCGCTCTGCCGCCCCTCGGCCCATACCTTAGTGCCCGACAGCAGCCGCCACGTCAGCGTGCCCGCCTGAATGGGATCCGTGCCAAAGTGCGAAACCTTGATCCGGAAAGTACCCGGCTGATCGGCCCGAATACAGCGATCCCCAAGCCCGGCATCCAGCAGCAGCACGGTCGGTGAATTCACTTTGCTGACATTTTCCGGCAACGCCTGCTTGCCGGGCTGCCAGAACTGGTCCAGAACGCCGTACGCCCACATGTCGCCTTCCACCCCGCCCGGAAAATCGGTGATGAGCCAGTAATTATATCCATCGATAGTCCCGCTCAGGCGGGCTTTCTCGAGGCTGTTCTTGCGGTGAATCTCCAGGACCAACTGGGAATTCCTCAGCACGGCCGGATATATCTCGCCCAGCGAATGCTCCTGCACCCATTTCACCTGGGCCTCCATCCCCGCGCTGGGCAGAATCACGCCCGTTAGCCGCTCGTTGGCCGCCAGATCCGGCAGGGAACCCTGATACATGCCGTACTCATGGCAGATATAGGGCCGTCCGCCCGGCGGCGTCCCCGGCCACTCGGCCAGCAGGGGCGATATGCCCCCGCTATGGATGTCCGTCGGCAGCAGGTCCGGCTCCCCGTCGTTCGAGAGGATCGGGCGGGTAGGATCCAGCGTCTTGGCCAGGTCGTAAAACTCCCGGACCGTGTCGCGAAATTGCTGCCGTTCCTCATCGTCTTTTAAAGCGGGCAGATAAAACTCATTTCCAAGCGCCAGCGAAAAGAACGACGGATGGTTGCGATACGCCTTCAGCATCCGGACCAGCTCTTTCCGCAGCAGTTCCTTATTGGGAAGGAAATAAAATATATAGACCGACGGCAATTCGGCCTGTATGAACATCCCCTCTTCGTCGGCCGCCTGGAAGCATTCCTCCAGCGGTGCATGGGAGTGAAAACGCACATCGTTGAAGCCGAAGGATTTGGTCAGCCTCAGCCGCTGACGGAAGAACTTCTTCGACGCCGGCGGCAGCCCCGTTATCACCTCGATATTGTCATCCCCGTAGCCGCGCAGAAAGTACGGCCGGCCGTTCACCAGCAGCCGCTCCCCCGTCCAGTCGATCTTCCGCATCCCGAACCGCACGCTTTGCCGGTCCTGCATACCGCCGCCCGACAACGTCACCTCCGCCGCATAGAGATGGGGCGTCTCGGGAGACCACAGCTTGACATCCGACATGGGAACGTCCATTTCCGTTTCCAGCTCCTGCGGCGGCTTCATGTCGATTTCCTTCTCCGCAGCGAAGGTTTTACCTTTCGTCCCACCCACATATGTAACTTTCACCTTCAGATTCGCCCGGAATGGCTGAATGTTCTCCCTGCCGCCCAGCGTCACCTTCACCCGGGCCTGATTCCGGTCCACATCCGGTATGACAAACACATCCTCGATCCAGACATTGTCGCTGGCCTCCATCGTCACCCGCCGATAAATCCCGCCCCAATTACCGAGATAATTGAAACAGCCCATCGGCCCGCCGCCGGAATTGTCCACCCGCAGGGCGATCACGTTTTCCGCCCCGGCGTTCACCGCCTCACTGATGTCAAAGCGAAACGGCGTCATAAACCCATCGTGTTCCCCGACCATTTTCCCGTTCACAAAAACCTTGGTATATCGTGCCGCCCCGCCGATGGCCAGCCAGACCGTCTTCCCTTTCCATTCGCCGGGTACCAGAACCGCCTTCTTATACCACGCCGCCCCTTCATAGTGATGCCGCAGCTTGCCATTGGACTGGCCGATGCCTTGGTCCTGCCAGCAGCCCGGCACGATTATCTTATCCGCAAAGACTCTGTCCGCTGCCCACCACTGCTCCTTTTCCCCGGCTTTCTCCGGATCAGGTGCAAACGCCCACGGGCCATCCAGCGACAGGCCGCTTCTGGCTGGCCGCCCGGCTGAGGTATCTCTGGCAGCCGGTTCACAGCCAAAAAATAGACTTACAACCAAAAGGCCCGCCATCAGCCTGCCGTAAATTCGCCCCCGTTTCATAAATGATAGCAGATGCATCATAATAGCTCCTTCAATTTGTATGTCTCTATTTCAAATCCAAGTGATTAGCAAGAAAAACTTGCTTTTCCTATAAAAGTTTTCTGATAAGCTGCCGGGTTTGATTGACAAAGATATCACCGGTTTGATGGCAGAACAGAGCGTTCGATGCTTCATAACCACCCTCTTCAGCCGCCTGTTTTGTAACGATATACCCCTGCAGTTCCCCGTTGGCCAGGGAGATTACCGCCGTATTGGGTTGATAGTTTTTTACGGCTAAGGCATATTCAATGAATATTTCTCCCGGCCAGCCCACAAAATACCAATCTCCGATCCGGATCACTTGAATTTCCGCCGGTAAACAGGATTGATAGAAGGTATCCAGCAAACCGTCTTCCGCGGCCCCGGCAAGCGTTAACACTTCTTCTGCACCATACCAATCACACTCGGCCGTTCGAATCTGGTGTTTGGACGCATTCTCGTTCCTGATTTTTTCCAGTTTGCCGGCGGCGGTTTTCAAATTCTCTTCCGCATTCTTCCGGGTGGGAAATGTTTTTGGAGGCAAATCAGGTATGGCACTCGTGCTAGCAGATATTTTGACATCATCCCGAAAGGTAATTTCACCAATCGCTTTTTCCACGGCTTTACCGAGTATATTCCCCAGCCTTTCCGCTTCCTCGAAGGTATTAGCCCTTGTCACATGCCGCGGACTTTGGTTGCCGCTGGGACCCGTATGGTGCAGTACCGGGCAGTTTTCGCCGAGTATATAATTTTGCAGATACAATCGTGCCATACCCGGAAAATCCCCGCTGATTAGTGTCGAGTCCTCATGAAGGACGGTTGGGTGCATGGAGCAGACGAGCATACAGGCGATATGGGCATCCGTCCGGGCATTTTTAACCAAAAGCACAGGGACCTGATGGTCGGCAGGGCCGCCCGGATTGCGACGATTGGTCCCGACACCGGTATCATCGGCAATGCTCAATCCCACTTTCGCCTCCTGCGCCTCATGGAAAGCCTTCTCCGCCGCCTGAACCATGCTATCTTCCATAAACCGGACGTAGTTTACATCTGTTTTCGGCACCTCCGGATCGTTCCGGTTGCTGATATAGTCAAGGGTCATCGGCCCGGAATGGGTATGGGTGGCTGTTATCATAATGTTTTGAGAGGGAATGCCTGTTTTATCTTCTATTCTTTTTCGGACAGTGGCTGCACTATGCTTGCTGACAAAAATAATATCATTGGCAATAAACATGATCATTGCCTTACCATCGGAAAGATATAATGCGGAACTCCACAGATTGTCATGGATCCCTGTACTATATCGCTTGACATGCGGATAGCCAAACAGAAACTGGGAATCCTTCGGGCTAATATCTATTTGTGCGGCGCCGGCTTTCAGCATGATCATAATAATCCCCTCCTATCATGGAGTATCATTGAGAAATACGGCCTCTAATCCCGGTATATACTTAGTGGATTCCGCCAGGGCCTTGGCATAATGCCCGTAGGCCATTGCGATGTGGTGAATAAACGGTCCTTCTATCAGGATTCGCTCCCACCGGGGCCAGTGATCCACTTTCAGCCACACATAATTATTCTGGTTGCGGGGACCCTCCGTGGTCTGCCCCTGCCCGATGGCAAGCTGGTAGTTTCCATGATCTCCGTCGAAGCGAG
The DNA here is from genome assembly GCA_022705365.1 of Planctomycetota bacterium. Lineage (GTDB taxonomy): Bacteria > Planctomycetota > Phycisphaerae > Sedimentisphaerales > SM23-30 > JAKJEP01. Next base: position 4,836 of record JAKJEP010000070.1, read on the forward strand.
CCACGGTGATGGGACCGTCTTTCAGCCGGAAATGGACCATGCCGGAAAGAGGGCTGGGCAAAATCCAGTGGTGGCCTATTTTCAATTTTTCCTGAGGATGGCGCAGGGAAAGCGGCGCACCGAAATGCCAAAGCAAAACGGCATTATCATCCTGGGGATGGCGCACCGTGAACTCCGTAAGAAAGGCGGGCGCCCTGTTGAAATTAACCCGGCGGAGAATAATGTCGCTAATTGCGCCGTGGATATCGCTTTCGCCGGCAAAGGCATACTGCTCGGAAACACAGCAGTCGGCATACATGCAGTAGGCCCCCATATGGTCAATAATAGACATAAATGTCTGAAAAGCAAATCCATCCAGGCCATGTTTTTCCGCCAGTTCGGTCAACTGGTCCCTGACTGCCAGGATGTTGAGTAAGGGAATGTCGGTGTCAAATCCGTCGATGGCAAAAGCCGCCCGGAGCTGGGCAACCTCCTGCTCATACCGGTCATGATTTTTTCGGACCCGCTCTTTCGCGGCTTCAATGAATTCTGACATACCCAGCGGAATCACTTCAACATGGAAACGAGCCAGCAAGTCGCTTTCGTTAATGATTGTTGTCCAGAAAAAATCAATTCGCTGCCCAATCAGCCCGATCCGGATCCCTTTGCGAAATACATTCGCCACGGCCACCGCCCGCAAGAACGTATCCACGCCTTCCTGGAACGCGTTTTCATCCACCCGGCAATTTTCAATATACGTAAAAGGGATATTCAGCTTATGGAGCACCTTGCTGGAGGCCAGCAGGCCGCAAAGCGTATCACGCAAGCGGGTGCCGTCCGGCAGCGGCGCTTCATCCCGCGGCCCCCAAAGCAGCGCGGGAACCTGGAGTTTTTGGGCAATCATGCCCACCGCACCTTCCGTGCCGAAATTACAATGCGGCAAAAAAAGGCCGTCAATTCCGGAACGGCGGAAATGCTCGACCACCGCATCCACGTGGGACTGATCTTTCACCAATCCATCCGGCAGCAAGCCCTCCAGGTCAACAAAGGGGACTTGCCATTCTGTCAGGCGAGCCTGGACCCTCTTTTTATAGCGGATGGCGTCTTCATTGCTGAATACAAATTTACCCAGTGGGCATAAACCTAAAAGCGGCTTTTGGGCTTTCATACTGATTCACTCCTACTCATACTTCCCTAGGCTTTCAGTTCCTTGCATATAGTCCGAATTTTTAAAATAAGTTCCTGCATTTCCGCATCATTAATATGCAGCAGATTATTATAGCAGATCGTTACCGTCCGGGCCAGAATGTCATCGGTTTGCGGGCACATCCCCGCATAGTATTCCACGCGGCCGCTATAGCGGGGGCAAGTGAACGGGCAACCGTCCTGGGAAATCGTTTTTTTCTTGAGTATCTGTTTCCAGTTGGCATAGTTATGCCAGCCGGACTCCCGGAGCCATTCCCTTTCTACACCGCGGGCCGCCAATTTTTGACTGAACGCCTTCCCCAGCTCCGGCGTCTTTAGAATCAGGGTCAGGCCGTTCCCGATGTCGCCGGCCATATCCGGGATATCCCGCTGCACAAAAAGATCGATATCCTTTACAGCCTCCCATAAAATTCGGGAATTTTTTCGCATGGTGGCAACAATATAATCCAGTTTGGCAAGCTGGGCCAGACCCATCGCCCCCTCCAGCTCTTCCATGCGGAAATTCAGGCCGATCAGCGGCCGTTCCCCCAAATCTTCGTTCTGGCGATATACTTCATGCCCGTGGTCATGATAGTGGACACAGGTTTTATACACATTGTAATCGTTGGTTATGATCATCCCGCCGCCCCCGGTGGTAATCACCTTCCAGAAATCAAAGCTGAAGACCCCTGCATCCCCAAACGTTCCCAGTTTTTTCCCTTGGTAGGAGCCGCCGCAGGCCTGGGCCACATCTTCCACCATCTTGAGATTGTGTTTATTTTTAATTTCGACCAATTCGTCCATGCGGCAGGGAGCCCCTTTCATATGGACGGGCAAAATGCATTTGGTGCGGTCGGTTATCTTCGCTTCCACATCCGCAGGGTCCAATCCGAGCGATGCATCCACCTCCGCCAGAATGGGAACGGCCCGAACCGCCACCACCGCGGCCGCGGTAGCGATAAACGTATAGGCCGGCACGATGACCTCATCGCCCGGGCCAATCCCCAAAGCCGCCATCGCAATCACCAGGCCCTGGGTGGCATTGACCACACCCAACGCATGTTTGGCGCCCATATATTCGCCGAACTTGTCTTCAAAGGTGCGAACTTTATAAAATTGGCGCACTTTTTCGAACCGGTCCCTGGCCAGGATCCGGCTGCGTATTACTTCCACCACTTCTTTTTCCTCTTCTTCTCCAATCATCTGGCTCCCCGGCCCTCCCAGACCGGCATAATAAACCTGACCTTTATCCATCGCATTTTGAACGGAATTTGCTTTTTTCATTTCTTGGTTCCTTATGTAAAAATTATCCTGATTTATTTATAATCGATGGCCGTTATTTCACAGATGCCATATGATAGGCCTGTAGGATCTTTTCCACTGTGGCCGTCGCCGCAGCACCATCCACCGGCGGCGGCTGGTGCGTTTGCACACAGTGGATAAATTCCTGCAACTGCCTGACAAACGGTTCCAGGGAAGAAATGGCGATTTCTTTGCCAAACGCTTCGATATCCTGCTGGTCGCTGCGCGTGGTATCCAGCCGCCGCGGCTGTCTATCCTGGTAGGTTTTTTCGGAAATATGGTATAATTCCTCGTTCTGCAGGACCAGACTGCCCCCGGTCCCGTAAACGGAAAAATTCTCGCTTTGTCCCTCGATGCGTGCACCCCAGGTATAGAGGGCACAGCCGATCGCTTTATTGAGGAAACGCAGTATCACAACCGCCGTGTCTTCCACTTCGATATCAGGCCACACCCGGTTGTTCTGGTAACAGTCTATATCCTGGATAGGGCCGGCCAGCCATTGCATAAGATCCACATGATGGCTGCCAAATCCCATGAGCGGGCCACCTCCCCCCATGGCCTTGCTGGCCAACCACGGATTTCGCCACCATATTTCTCCTGGGCATGTTCTGGCGCCGCATGAATTACGCCGGTGCGGTAGCTGGTTTGATTGGCGGCTTCTTCTTCACTGTGGTTGTGATCGTTTCTCTGGCCCTGCTTCATATCCAATTGCATTGGATCTATGTGGGATTCCTGGTGCAGGTGCTGATTGTTATCCTGGTGGTGATTGTCTCGCTCTGTTTCCCGCCGCCGGCCCGTCCCCAGTGGGAACCGTTTCGCTGGACCCCGCGTCTGTTATGGACGGCAGAAGGGGAAAAACGCCCCTGGTACAAAAGCCTGATCCTCTGGTATGGTGTGTATGCGGCAATCTGGATTTACATTTACTGGCGTTTTTGGTAACGGGAAATTTCGCGGAACATGAATCACGCTGTTTTGAGGAGTTTGTAATGAGAATAATAGCGATTGGGGCCCATCCGGATGATATCGAGTTAGGCTGTGCCGGCACCTTAGCCAAATGTCACAAGCGCGGCGATACTATTTACATAGGAATCCTTTCCCGCGGCGATGCGGCCTCGGAGAATATGCCCGGAGAGAATCTGGCCCAAACTCGGCTCAACGAAGCAAAAAAATCGGCCAAGTTAATCGGTGCCGAAATCATGAACCTGGGCTTTCACGATTTTTCGATTGAAACCACTCCTCAAAGCATGAAAATACTGACGGAAATGATTCGCCAGGCGGCCCCCGATTTGATTATCACCCACTACGATCAGGATTACGGCAGTGACCATAACAACACCTGCAAGCTGGTACTGGATGCCTCTTTAGCGGCTACAGTGCCAAATATTTCTACGCAGACGCCATCCCTTCCCAAAATACCCGCCCTTTACCTGATGGAGCCATTGGGCGGTTTCGGGTTTCAGCCGGAAGTCTATGTGGACATCACGGAAACCTTCCCCACCAAACTCCAGATGCTCAATTGCCATGAGAGCCAGATTGCTTGGACCACCCGGCAGGGCGGAACCGATTTGCGCGAATACATCGAAGTGGTCGCCCGATTCCGCGGCTATCAGGCCATGGTCAAAATGGCGGAGGGCTTTATCGCCCACAAAAGCTGGGGCCATATCCCACCTGGTAATTTATTGCCATAGGGCGGCACCTTCCTTCCAGCCGGGAGGTGTTCTTCAACGAATCGCCCCCATATTCCATTCCCGTGCTGTCGATTTTCTTCACCCCCGTATTGTCTGACGCAGCGACTGGAGCGTCTGCTTGCCAACCCACCTCGCGTCGGTCCTGCGGACGGCGGCTCTACGTTACCTTTTTCGCCAGGAACGAAGCGAACAGCGTGAGCGTCAAATGGGTACAGAGATTGCAGCGTAAAAAGGGCCTCTCGGCCCTGCAGGCTCTCGCTTGCCACCTTCCTGCCTTCCGCAGGGAGGTGTTCTTTCATGTAGGGTAGGTCCCAATAAACATCGGGATTGCCGACGCGGAATATATATATCTTATCCGCCGATACACGACGATAAAACATTGACTTTCCGGCTCCTCCGCCGCCATCGCTTCCAGCGATAACGGCTCGATACCAGCGCCTTGCGCCCCACCAGCCCCTCAATCGCCCCATACATCGCCGTCATATTCTCCCACGTCGCCAACCATCCAGCGCCCATCGGAAGCGCCATATAATCCTTCGCGCCCGCGTCGAACTCACTCAGGCCGTGCCTGTCCCGTCGGTTCCAGATCCTCAGCATCGCCCGCTTCTCCGCCTCCAGCTCCTCTTTCATCCCGGAATACAAATCCACCACCGCCCGGACATGCATCGCAAATTCATTACTGGTGATATAATTATAGATCACATCCTTCACCGACCCCCGCCCCTTCCCCGGCCCGTTCTGCCCCGCACACAAGGCGGTCCCTCTATGCCATAGTGCGTCCGGTTCGATCCACTCCCAAATCCCCTCCTTTCCGCCTGACCGCCTTCCCGCCCCGGCGGTCGGCTGGTTGAACTTTCTTTTGGTCGTTGTTGGTTGGGTGGCACCTTTCCACCGCAGGTGGATCGGTGTTCTATAGTCCACCCACAGAATGAAGATTGATACATCCGCCAAGGCAAATGCACAAAATGAAAAACAATAATTATCGGATAAGGTTTCGCAATGTTTCTCGAAAGTAGCAAAAACTGGGCGACTGATTGTCATCAATAGTCATGTGCAGGCAAATGGTCTCCGCCCACTTGGTTTTTTCCGTCCCCACCACATGCCAACCCTGGGTGGCTAAGGCAGATGCTTTGCCGGGATAAATGGCATCTGCCAGCTTCTCCCATGTCCCGCAAATGCTGTCATTCTTGTAGGTATCAAGAATCTTGTGTCTGGTCCTCGGATATGCCGCATGGATGGCAGGAATATCACCCAGCAGCCACGCTTCCCCTTCTTCAATAGCTATACAGAAATGAGCCTCCGGTCTGGGATGGCAGGAATTCAGGATTCTCCTGAGTTCAGCTCGGAATTTTTTTAGACATTTATCATCCAAATCACATACCAGAATCACGGCTTCTTGATAATTTCTCCTGCCGGCCTGGGTTTTGCCATAGCCTTTGAGAAGCTTCGGCAGATTCTCCAGTAGAATCCGATTCCCGGCATCTTGGGTGTCGCGCATATCTCGGGGGATGCGGCCGATCCCTTTGTAGGAATGTACCATAAAAGTATGGGCCGGCCCGACAATCTTCGGAACCAGGATATCCAGAGCCTTCTTGCCGGATTGATCTTCAGCCAGTATCTCAAAATGCATCGCCTTACCTCGCGTCTAGATAGTCGCTATACCAGAGTCCCCCCAAAGGAAGGCCTTGCTCGACCATATTTTTTACAATTTCAATGTCACTGGCCCGTTTGATTGTGGAAAATCCGTCTTCCCCTTTCTCCAGAATCCAAACTTCTTCCGGCGATAACGCATCGACAAAATACGGCTGATGAGTGGTTATGAAAATCTGCGATCCGCCTTTTTGACCGGTGGCATGTGCACGAAATTCCGTTGCCAGCGTTTCCAGCAGCTTGTGATAAAGCCCGTTTTCCGGCTCTTCAATGCACAGAAACGGAGGAGGGACGGGATCCTCCAGCAGGAGAAGATAAGCGAAAACTTTCAGGGTTCCATCGGACATCTGCTGCGAATAAAAAGGATCCTTAAAACCCCTGTCATTAAAACGAAGCAAAAGACGGCCGTCGGCGGTTTTGTCGGTATCAATTTTCTGAATGCCGGGAATTTTGGCGGCTATATTGTTAAGAATAGACTGAAACTTGTCTTTATGCTCACGCTCCATAAACTGAACAACGTTTCCCAGATTATCGCCATGTATATTCAGATGTTTCTGCGGTCCGGCCAGGGGCAGACTCCGGGCCGCATCCGGTGTAAAATAACTCAAATACCATCCTTCAATGAATCGCCGAAACGCCGATATGCGGGGATGCTGCTTGAGGGCACCGAGTGTGGCTATCCCCAACTTCCGCCTGTCTTCTAATTCCACCACTTCGGTTTCCCCGCTTTCTTCCTTGTCTTCGCCTTTCTTGATGGAATCAATCAGATCAAGTAAGTCAAATCGTCTTTTGTCCTCATCAATGCCTTGTTCTTCCCCTTTCCAGACAACACCCTTTCCATCATTCAGAATCAAGAAGGAAAACGGCCAGCCACGTGTTTGACCCTTTCGTCGCTGACGAAGTCGTTCCTTCTGTACATACGGTCTGCTTTTGCCATCTACCCCAATTGCTATTTCGTAGGTAATGGGCCGGGTATTGCCTTCTTCCTTATAGTAAACCTCAAATTCTATGGAGTCATTCATCCCTTGTGACCGGATCCGGTCAAATCCCCCGCGGCCTCGTAAATCACAGGCCTCCTCAACCCCCACTCGCAAACAGTCAGCCAGAAAACCAAAGGCGTCAAATAGCGAACTTTTCCCTACGCCGTTTTTCCCGATTACAGCTGTCATGGGAGTTAAAGGTTCTGCCGATTGTAGATTCCAGAGCTTGCCTAGGGTAACATCGCGCAAAGCCCGAAAATTCTTGATCCTGACTCCTTCTATTCGTGCCATGCCAACCTCCGATTGTAGATTTCATTTCGGTAATTCATCTTGCTTATTTTCATACGAAACGTATGTAACTTCAAGTACTTATTTCGGAAAGTATTGTATCCCATGTAAAACTGTAACCAATAATTTACCCTATTTCAACCGCCTCCTGTTCCCCTTAATTCATCTGGTCGGGCTGCCCCCAACCGGAACCCCAGCCTGACGCCGCCATGAACGGCAGGATTTATCGCATCAAAGCCGTTGGCAAAATTCTCTTCACGGGGGGAAACCGGCATTCCATGCGCCCAAGCCGGATAATCCTCCCAGCCACTCGTCCAAACCCTCCG
>JAKJEP010000071.1:0-7982 GCA_022705365.1 Planctomycetota bacterium
TACATGCGTACCGCGCACGGGTTTCAATACGGTTGTTATTCCAGCGATGGCGGATTAACCTGGTCGGAGCCCAAGCCGACCAGCCTGGCAGCGCCGTGCAGTCCCGCCACGATCGAACGCATTCCCTGGAACGGCCATTTGCTCTGTGTCTGGAACGATCACTCGGGCGACCATCCGTTTACTCCCGGACAGCGAACGCCATTGTGTGTGGCTGTCAGCACCGACGAGGGGCAAACCTGGAGCAAATCCTATGTTCTGGAGAATAAACCGGCACAGTACTGCTATATATCCATGAGTTTTATCAAAGATCATGTGCTGTTATCTTATTACACCGGTATGGCAGCGGAGCAGATGAAAGTAGTGGCCTTGTCGAAGGATTGGCTGGAAACACATTTTTTCGCAAAACCTCCGGATCCAAAGCAGGTGGACGTTTTCAGGGCTGGCCAGGATCATGTGAGTACCTATCGGATTCCGGCTGCAATCGTGACCAAGAAAGGCACGGTACTGGCGTTCTGCGAGGCCCGCAAGAAAAGTTGCGTTGACCAAACTCCCACGGATATGGTTGTGAAACGCAGTTTCGATAACGGCGCGACTTGGGGACCGATGCAGGTGGTGGTGCCGGGCAAGGGCGATGAGGCTATTATGAATCCCTGCCCGGTTATCGATAAAGACGACGGGACGATTCATTTTTTCTGCAATCTTTTTCCTGACGAGCATTCCCAAAATATTCCCGGAGCTGTCAGGCAATTATGGCTGCAAAGCACGGATGACGGGGCAACGTGGTCGGAGCCGGTGGATATATCGGAGCAGGTGAGTGACACGAAGACCTGGGCGTCACTTTGTTGCGGGCCGGGAGTGGCCATACAGACCACCAGCGGTCGAATTGTGGTTCCCATGTGGCATTACGAGCAAGGTGGCGGTGAAATGGACTATTTCAATAATATTTTTTATAGTGATGATAAAGGCAAGAGCTGGAACAGAGGTGACTTTGTGGCAGGATTTGGCGATGAAAACCAGGTGGTGGAATTGGCAGATGGATCGTTAATGCAAAACATACGATATGGCAGAGGTGCAGAAGGTCGCAAGGTGGCTGTCAGTAACGATGGCGGCTTGACGTGGTTGGAACCGTACATGGATGAAACATTGATTACACCTTGTTGCCAGGCCAGTTTTTTGCGTTATACGAAGAAGATAGAAGGAATTGGCCGGAATCGCCTTTTATTTTCCAATCCGGCGAGCACCTCGCAACGCGTGAACCTGACCGTTCAGCTCAGCTACGATGAAGGCAAGACCTGGCCGATTGCCAGGACGGTTTATGCCGGTCCCTCGGCTTATTCTTGTTTGACCATATTGCCGGATGGAGAGATTGGCGTCCTGTACGAAACCGGTGAGAAACAACCGTACGAGAGTATTGCCTTTGCCCGATTTAGCCTCAAATGGCTTACCAACGGCAAGGATTGGCTACATGAAAAGGTTCTCCCGGTTCCAGCAGATCAGGCCCAATAATCTTTGCGGCAGCCTTGTCTCGATTATGGCCGTTCCTTTATCAACACGAAAGCCAGTTCAAATTCGTCCCGTTTCCGGGTAGAGTCCCGCTGTAGGATTCCGGGATGTGGTACGGTTGACTGTGTCTGGAAATCAACATGTAAATGGGGCCCAGGTCGGCACGCAAACCGGACCCACCTGGCCGTGGTCCGCAGGCCTGCGGAATGAAATGCTGCGGCCCGACCCAGCAGAAACGCACCAAGCAGTTGATGGCGGCCTCGAAGTCGGCCAAAAATGCGCGCTGAAAACAGACTGTTGGAGGTGGCGAAGCGATAAATAGTACATAAGACATTTTGAACCATGGAGTTATCAATATATTTGTCAAAACCCCGTGAGAAATGCGGGCTAGGGTTTCTATCCGCCGCTGCGGTTTCGGTACGGTTACTAACACCTCCCTGCTGGAAGGCAGGAAGGTGGGGCCGAGAGGCCCATTTAACGACGCGGGCACGAATGGAATATGACGCTCCCGGTGGTCGCTGCGTGAGTGGTGACAGGGAGAATTGGAAAAATTACAGGCGAGACGCCCGTGCTACCTTTGCAGGAATGGGGGGCGGGCGATAACTGGTTCGGTTTGCCGGGGTGGGTTCGATAGGCCGGAAATTCGCCGGCTGGGCATCCTGTCGCAAGGGAGGTAAGGCATTTCGATGAGAATTGAGCTAATTGCTTGTTATACAAGTGGTTATGATTGTAGCCGACGCGGGCGGGGCTGGCGTGAGATTATGATCCTGCGTCCTGTCGGGCTAGGGGAATAGGGATTATTCTAAAACCAGATGAATCGGCTCTGCCCGACGGCCGATATGGGGATAAGATGAATCGTGTAATTCGTTATGAAATCCGCAGCCCCTTTTGGGCCGCGGAAGATTGATCCAGATTCCAGAGTTAAGAAGAATAGCAGATGTCGGAAAGAAACAGGATTGGCCGCTTCGGAAGGATGCAAGCGCTTCTTTTGGCCCTGTGTCTGGTATTGCCGGCGGCGGGCTGGGGACAGGAGCCAAATATACCTGCCGCTGAGGCGGCGGGAGAGGCCGGCGGGGAAGAAGAACTGACGGACATGTCGCTGGAAGAGCTGATGGAGGTGGAGGTGGATACGGTGTATTCCGCCTCCAAGCATACGCAGAAGGTGACGGAGGCCCCCTCCTCCGTTACGATTGTCACAGCGGAGGAAATCAAGCTGTACGGGTACCGGACGCTAGCGGATATCCTCAACAGCGCGCGGGGGTTTTATCTGAGCTACGACCGCAATTACCATTACGCAGGGGTGCGGGGATTCGGGCAGCCGGGGGATTATACCATTCGTATGCTGGTACTGGTGGACGGGCACCGCACCAACGAAGGGATCGATGATTCGGCGGCTATTGGGACGGATTTTGTTCTGGATGTCGATACGATTGAGCGGGTGGAGATCATACGGGGGCCGGGATCCTCCCTGTACGGCAGCAACGCCCTGTTTGCGGTCATCAATGTCATCACCAAGAAGGGCGCCCAGAACAGCGGGCTGGAACTGTCGGGAGAGCTGGGCAGTTTCGACACGAAGAAAGGCCGGGCCAGCTTTGGGAACAAGTGGGGCGAAGATGTGGATTTATATCTTTCTTCCACATTGTACAAAAGCGACGGGGATACGTTATACATCAAGGAATTTGATGATCCGCTGACGAATCACGGCTATGTGGACCATGATGCGGACAAGTTTAACAATCTGTTCGCCAAACTCTCCTGGCGGGATTTTACGCTGGAGGCAGCCTCGGTCAGCCGCAAAAAGGAGATTCCCACCGCTCCCTGGGATTTGCTATTCGGGGATCCGGCTACTGTCACATATGATGACCGGGTGATGCTGGGATTAACATACGACCATGAGATATCCGAAGTGGGTTCGGTTTTGGGGCGGGTGACGTATAATCATTCCAATTATGACGGACGGTGGGCGTATGATTATGCGGAGGAAACGGATCCGGAGCCGTACCGGGTGTTGAACAGCGACTACTGGAGGGCCAGGTTTTGGCAGGGAGAATGGCAGTTCATCTATACCCAGTTGGAAAAGCATACCATTACCTCCGGGGTGGAGATGCGGTATCATGTGCGGCAGGATCAGGTGGCCTGGGACGAGGAAGGAACGGTCTATCTGGATGACCGCCGGCATTCCAAAAGCTGGGGGGTCTTTGCCCAGGATGAATACCAGGTTCTGGATAATTTGATTTTGAACGGCGGCGTTCGGTATGACCGTTATGATGCCTTCGGCGGAACGACCAATCCGAGGCTGGCGGCGATCTATAATCCGTTTGCCAAGACGACGGTGAAGATGATGTACGGGACGGCGTTTCGCAGTCCCACCGTTTATGAACTTTATTACCACGATGGCGGTTCAACGGCCAAACAAAGTCCGGACCTGGATCCAGAGACGATTGATACGTATGAAGTGGTTCTGGAGCAGTACCTCAGCCGGAATATAGTCGGATCCGTGTCCGGGTTTTATTATGAGATGGATGATTTGATTGCACAGGAAGTTGATCCTGCGGACGGATTGATGATTTTCCAGAATATCAATCAGGTAAAAGCCCAGGGGGTAGAGTTTGAGCTGGACGGCAAATGGGATAACGGCTGGAGAAGCCGGGTCAGTTATGCCCTGGTTCATACCGAGAATGAGGAGACCGGAGATGAGATGGTAAATTCCCCGGAACATCTGGTGAAAGGCAATCTGATTATCCCCATCGTGAAAGAGAAGCTTTTTGCCGGGCTGGAAACGCAATACAACGGCAATCGCAAGACGCTTACCGATCATCACGCCGATGATTACATGATATCGAATGTGACCCTGACCTGCCTGAACCTGCGGGAAGGGCTGGAGATTTCCGCCGGCATTTATAATGTTTTTGACAAGCATTATGGGTATCCCGGGTTTGCCGAGCATACGCAGGATATTATCGAGCAGGACGGGCGCAGCTTCCGGGTTAAACTGACCTATCGCTTTTAGCCCGTATAATCGGACGGCTGATTTTTTCGAAATGTGCACCCATGATGGCCAGTTCGACCGCGGTGGGCAGGGACTTGATCCGGGTCAAAGCGGTCTTGAGCAGCAGTTTCCAGTATAAGAAGCGGGCGCGGGAGAGCAGGCCGATTTTCCACATGCTTTTGGCGGCCGCCAGTAAATCCTTGCCGTTGATTTTGTGGATGGTGGTGGGCTGGTAGTTTTTCAGAAATACGTGGATCCGCTGGTAATAATGCCTGGGATGGTATATGGTCGAGATTACTTTCTGGTAGCCTTCCAACAGTTCGGTTATTCCCATACGCGGAATAAAATTCACATTCGCATCCGTATTTAGGCCGCTGCTGTTTTGCAGCAGTCTGCCTTCGCGGCGGAGACGATGCCACAATTGGGTCTGGGGCAGGGCATTTAAAATCCCCACCATGGCGGTTACGACGCCGGAATTCTGGATAAAGCGGATCTGATCCTCAAAGATTCTTTTGGTATCGCTGTCGAAGCCGACGATAAATCCGCCCATGACTTGCAGGCCGTTGGTATGAAGAATTCGAATGGACTCCTCCAGATCGGTGTTGGTATTCTGAAGCTTATTGCATTCTTTCAGACTGTCCAGGCTGGGTGTCTCCAGGCCCAGGAAGACCTTGTTGAAGTTTGCCTGGCTCATCATCTTCATTAGTTCCGGATCCCGGGCCAGGTCCACACTTGCCTCGGTGATAATCTGGAAAGGATAGTTGTGCTCCTTCTGCCAGCGAATCAGGTGGGGGAGCATTGCTTTGACATTTTTTTTATTGCCGATGAAATTGTCATCCACAATGAAAAGTTCCCTGCGCCAGCCGGCGTCATACAAGGACTGGATCTCGGTCAAAAGCTGCTGGGGGCTTTTGGTGCGGGGTTGGCGGCCGTACAGGATAATGATGTCGCAGAATTCGCAGTTAAACGGGCAGCCTCGGGAATATTGAATCGGCATCGAAACATAATGTTTCATATTGATGAGCGACCACAACGGCGCAGGGGTTTGGCTGATATCGGGGTGAATGGCCGAGGTATAAACCGGCTGGGCGTTTCCGCGGGCCAGGTCTGACAGAAACAGCGGCAGGGTCACTTCCGCCTCATTGAGCACAAAATGATCCACGCCCTGGAACACTTCCGGCTGGGAGGTAGCCGCCGGACCACCCACGACAACCACCTTTCCACGGGCTTTACAGCGGTTAATGATTTCCTGGGCGCTGGGAATCTGGATGATCATCGCGCCAATGAAAACATAATCCGCCCAGTCGATCTGCTCATCCTTGAGTTTGGTGACATTGACATCCACGAGCTGTTTGGACCATTCTTGCGGCAGCAGGGCGGCAATGGTCATCAGGCCCAGGGGCGGATAGGCCGCTTTTTTCGAGATGTATTTTAAAACGCTTTTAAAACTCCAGAACGTCTCGGGATATTCGGGATACACCAACAGGATATTCATCGCAAATTTCCTTATCTGGCAAAATCTATCCGGTGAACCCTTCTGCTGGAGACCATACGCAGGCAGTAGAACTGTGTTTCCTTGATAGAGCTATTTTTATTATAGCACGGAGGAGTTGCCAAGGCACGGGAAAATATTGAAACCGAGTTATCAATATATTTGACAAAATTCCGTGAGATATGCGGGCTAAGCTGCTTTTGGATGTCCATATCGACTTTTGGCGGTTCCGTCAGGTATGATAATCGGCGTTGATGGTGACGTAGCCGTGGGAGAGGTCGCAGGTGTAGCAGAAATCCTCGTATTTTCCGGCTCCCAGGCAGACGTGGACCTGCCATTGCCGGGCCTTCATTTTCCGACTGAGCTGGCTGCGGTTGAATGGAGTGGGGCGGCCGTTGCGGAAGACGGTGACGCCGGCTACTTTGCAGGTTAGCTTATCGGGATTAAACCGAGCGCCGCTGTAGCCGATGGCGCTGACGATCCGGCCCCAGTTGGGGTCAGCGCCGAAGAAGGCGCAGCGGACCAGGGGGCTATCGACGATGGCCCGGACCGCCTGATGGGCCTCTCTTGGATTGGCTGCTTCGGTGACGCGGACGGTGACGGCACAGGTGGCGCCCTCGCCGTCGGCGGCAATCTGGCGGGCTAAATCATCGCAAATCTGCCAGAGGGCCTGGTGAAACTTCTGGTAGTCCGTTCCCTGCCGGGTGATCCGTGTATTGCCGGCCAGGCCGCTGGCCAGGACGACGGCGGTGTCGCTGGTGCTGGTGTGATTATCGACGGTCACTTTGTTGAAGGTAACGGCCGCGGACTGGGAGAGGCTCCGCCGCAGGAGGGCGGGGCTGATGTCGGCGTCGGTGGTGATGAAGGCCAGCATGGTGGCCATGTTGGGGGCAATCATGCCGGAGCCTTTGGCGATGCCGGCCAGTTGGACGGTTTTGCCGCCGAGGCGGATTTTCCGGTAGGCGGTTTTCTTTTTGGTGTCGGTGGTGAGGATGGCGCGGGCCAGATTGCCGCCGGCCTGGGGGGAATAGCGCAGGGCGGCCAGGGCGGCCTCGATGCCGCTGCGGACTTTTTCCATGGGCAGGAATTCGCCGATGATGCCGGTAGAGGCTACCAGAATGCGATGGGGGTCGATGTTCAGTGCGCGGCCCACCTGCCGGCAGATGGCCAGGGTATCGCGAAAGCCCCGCTGGCCGGTGCAGGCGTTGGAGTTACCGGCGTTGACAAAGACCGCCTGGAGCTTGCCGGAGCGGACATGCTCGCGGCTGACGACGACCGGGGCGGAGACAATCTTGTTGGTGGTGAAGACGGCGGCGGCGGTGCAGGGCCGGTCGGCTACGATCAGGCCCAGGTCCAGAGCGCCGCTGTGTTTGAGGCCGGCCTTGACGGCGGCGGCCTGAAATCCCTTCGGAGCGGTTATGGTTTGATTGGTCATGATGGCTGTTCCTTTATAATAATCCCATCGTTTCGGGCAGTCCGGAGATGATATTCAGGTTTTGCACGGCCTGGCCGGAGGCGCCTTTAATCAGGTTGTCGATGGCGGAGAAGACCAGGATTTTGTCCTTTACGATGGTGGCGTAGATATCGCAGAAGTTGGTATGGGCGACATTTTTGGTTGACGGGGGTTTGTTCAGGAGGCGGACAAAGGGTTCGCGGGCGTAAAAGGCCTGATAGAGGTCGGTCAGCTGGGCGGGGGTAATTTTGCCGGTGGGCTGGCAATAGATGCTTTCCGCGATGCCCCGGTCCATGCTGACGACATGGGGCTGGAACAGTACCTGGACCGGCTGGCCGGCGGCCTGGGTGAGAATCTGCTCGATTTCGGGCATGTGGCGGTGCGTGCCGACGGCGTAGCCGAACAGGTTGTCGTTCATTTCCGGAAAATGGAAGGCCAGGGCGGCCTTGCGGCCGGCCCCGGATACGCCGGAGACGGCGTTGATGTAGATGTCAGCCGGGTCAATCAGTCGTTCCTTGAGCAGAGGGGCCAGGGCCAGACTGGCG
>JAKJEP010000071.1:8013-11878 GCA_022705365.1 Planctomycetota bacterium
CAGCGCCGACGATTTTTTGGCGGAAGAGTTCCGGCAGGCCAAAGGCGGCGCGGGCGAGATTTTCCCGGTCGGTATGCTCGACCTTATAGACCTTTTCATAAAGGGCGACATCCCGGATGCGGTAATCGGCGCTGAAATCGACCACTTTTACGCCGGCGGCCAGCAGTTTGGGGACGAAGGACATGGACACCTTGTGGGGCAGGCAGCAGAGGGCGACATCGGCACAGCCGGCCAGCTTGTTCAGATCGACCGGCTCAATCGGCAGGTCGAGCCGGCCCTGGAGGGCGGGAAAGACCTCCGTCAGGGGGGCGCATTCCTCGGGCAGGGCGGTCAGGTAGGTGACCTGGGCCTGGGGATGGCGCAGGAGGATCAGGATGGATTCATGGGCGGTATAGCCGGTGGCCCCGATAATGGCAACTCGTATCATGGTTTTGGCCTTTGCTTAAAAAATAATTACTAAAGACGTCCGTGTCAAAAGCTCGTCGTCCCCTTGTTCCAGGGGAGCCAGAGCTGCTTTGGGAAGTCAATATCGCTTTTTGGCGGTTCCGTCAATAAAAAAGGCCCCTGAATCGGAAAATACAGGAGCCTGGAATCTTCGGGTAGAGAACTTTTACCGTTTCGAGAACTGGAATCTCTTGCGTGCTCCCTTTTGACCGTATTTTTTACGTTCCTTCATACGCCCGTCGCGGGTCAGGAAGCCGCCGTCGCGGAGTTTGGGGAAGCAATCGGGATCGGCGATGCACAGGGCGCGGGCCAGGCCTAACCGGGCCGCACCGGCCTGACCGCCGACTCCGCCGCCGCTGACTTTCAGATAGACATCGTAGCGGGTAAGGCAGTCGGTGCATTTGAGCGGGGAAAGGACATCTTCCTGATCCTGGAGGTCGGGGAAATATTTCTCGACCTTGGAGCCATTGACCAGGATAATGCCTTTGCCGGGTTTGATGCGAACGCGGGCGAGGGCGCTTTTACGGCGTCCGATGCCCCAGCAGAACTGGCCGGGGCCTAATTCCGCGGCGGTCGGTTTGCGTTTTTCTTCGGCCTGGGAGCCAACCTTTACGGGGGTGGCCTTGAGAATGCCTTCTACCTTAGTGGGATCGATTAAAGGGGTATTTTGCTGTTCTGACACGATTTCTTCCTCTGAATAAATATTAGTTTAAATCCAACGGTTTGGGCTGCTGGGCGGCATGGGGGTGTTCGCTGCCACGGTACACCTTCAGTTTGGCCAGCATATGTTTGCCCATTTTCGACTTGGGCAGCATCCGGCGGACGGCCTCGCTGATGACCTTTTCCGGTTTTTCGGCGAACATTTTTTCAAAGTTGACCACTTTGTGGCCGCCGACATGATAGGTGTAATAGTCATATTCCTTGGCCAGGGCTTTTTTGCCGGAGACGCGGACTTTATCGGCATTGGTAATCACCACGAAATCACCGGTATCGACATTGGGCGTATAGATTGGCTTGTGCTTGCCCATGAGGATCATGGCCACTTTGACGGCCAATCGGCCTAAAATCTGGCCGTCGGCATCGACGGCGTACCAGTCCTGCTTGATGGTTTCATTATACGCCAAGGTACTTTTTTGCTGCTTCGCCTGCATAGTGAATATCGTTCCTTCTTTGTCCCGCCACTGCAACCGCGGGCATATCCTATTCATTCTGTTCTTCTTTTTATCTTCCTGTTAGTATACGAAACCCAATATTCTAGCTACATTTCTGGTCTTGTCAATCATTTTCATGCAATCTTTTTGCTTTCTGGCGATGGAATCGCTGAAAAAACGGTAAATTCATGTAAGTAATTGATTTGTAGATAGTTACAAATATTAGTAGAACCGGTGGCCGAAAAAATGGAGCATAAGCAGGGCCAGGCTGAAGTAGGTGATGCAGCCCAGTGAATCATTGGCGGTGGTAATGAACGGACCGGAGCTGATAGCTGGATCGATCCCGATTTTCCGGAACAGGAACGGCAAAACCAGTCCGAGGGTTGTGGCCAGCATAATCCCGATAAACATGGCAATGCCCACAGCAAATCCCAAAAGGACGGGATTCACAGGTTTTTCCGGCACGGATTCCCCAGGGAGATCAGCAAGGGCGTTTGCGACATAATTACTTGAATTTGAATTGGTTACATGCAAAACCATCGTAGCAATCCCCCCGGTGAATATGCCAAAGGTCATGGCAATAATCAGGGCGATGCGCGCCTCACGGAAAAATACCTGAAATAGATTCAGGGCGGCCAGATCGCCCGTGGCCAGGCCCCGGACGACAATGGTGGAGGTTTGCAGGCCGCTGTTGCCGCCCATCGCGGCGATGATCGGGGCGAACATCAGGATGCTGGTCCATTCGGTAAGGGTAAAATAATTCCGGTAAATATTATAAATCAGAAGATAAACCGAATATCCGATCAGGCAGGTCATCAGCCAGGTAATCCGGATGCGGGCGGCGGTGAAAATCCGATGGGTATCCAGCTCATCGGGGTGCGTACCGGCCATGACCAGGGCATCTTCTTCCGCCTCTTCTCCGATAACGTCAACGACATCGTCCACCGTGATGCGGCCCAAAAGGACACCGTTCTGGTCCACGACCGGCATGACAATCAGGTCGTTTTTGCGGAAGATATTGGCGATCTCTTCCTGGTCGGTATGGACCTCGACGGAATGAATGTCTCTTTCCAGCAGCTTTTGAATGGGGGTATCCTGGGGAAAGCGCAGCAGCCTAACCAAATCTACGCTGCCCTGCAGCCGGCCCTGGTCATCCACTACAAAAACATGATAAAAATCCTCATTGGGATCGGCCTGCTGAAACCGCTCGATAGCCACCCGGATCGTATCGTTGAGATTGACCTTGACCAGTTCGGTGGTCATGATCCCGCCGGCACTGTCATCGGGATAGCGGAGCAGTTTTTCGATCTGGGCGGATTCCTCTTTGGGCATTTGTTCGAGGATTTTTTCGGTCTGCTCGTCGCTCATCTCCGCGATGACATCCGCTGCTTCATCGGGAGGCAGGGTGGCGACGATATCGGTCAATTCCTCGCTGGAGAGGTCTTCGACCAGTTCGCTGCGGGTGGCTTCGTCGATTTTTTCCAGGACGGCACCGGCCTCCCTGGGATCAAGCAGATCGAACAGAATCTGGCGTGCCAGTTCGTCCAGAACCTCCATCACTTCGGCGACATCGGAAGAATGCGACTCGTCCAATACCTGGCGCAGCTCTTCGAAGTCATTCTTCTCGATGAGCTGTTCGATGCGGTCCAGAAGTTTTTTACGTTTTTCTTCCGACATGTTTTTTAAAAAAACAAAGGGTTGTCATTGTCTTCAGGGCAAAGGATCATAACCGCCCCGGCTCCAGGGGTGACAGCGGAGAATCCGGCGGAGGGCCAGATAGCTGCCTTTCCAGAAGCCGTAGCGCAGCAATGCTTCCAGAGCATAGGCGCTGCAGGTCGGCTCGTACCGGCAACATCGGGGCAAATAAGGCGATACCGCCTGTTGATAGAAGTGTATCAGCCAAATTACCGATTGAATCATAATCCTGTTATACTATCCATAGTCATGGAAATATGCCAGGTTTTTTTAAAACTCACGAGCTGCGGCAGCGTAAAAAATTAAAAAGGGAGCCAGAGCGGTTTGGGGGGGTCAATCATGATTTTTGGCGTTTCCGTCCATATTCAGGTATGCTGCTTGGATTTTGGCGGCCAGAGTGGTCAGGGAGCGGCTGTATTCCGCGGCGGAATCCATCTTGTTTCGTTCGTTCTGTGGGGCTGGACGAGGTATCAGAACATAATCATACCCGGCCGGCAGATCGTATTGGTGCAGGCGAAAGGCCTCCCGCAGGAGCCGTTTATACCGGTTCCGCCGGACGGCGGAGCCCATCTTTT
>JAKJEP010000071.1:11916-12198 GCA_022705365.1 Planctomycetota bacterium
GAGAATCAGGCGGGCATCGGAGCGTTTTTTCCCGGAATCGAAAACGGCGGCGAAATCCGCGGATTTCCGGAGGCGGCGTTCGGGGCCGAACCGAAAACGCCGGCTTGCGTTTTCCCTGCTTTTTTCTTTATCCGTCATGATTGTCATCCGGGTTGCGGTTATCGGGGGGCGTTTCCAGCTCCATATCTTTTTCATCCAGCCGATACCGGCTCCAGGCGTCTATATATTCTGTCGGTTCGACTTTTTTGCCGATCTGGAGGCGCTGCCGCTGGAAGCGGCTGA
>JAKJEP010000072.1 GCA_022705365.1 Planctomycetota bacterium
GTGAGATTTATAGGGCCAACGCGATTGACTGGCCATGGAACGTACCCATTCTCCTCCGCCCTGGACTATTACGATCCGGCACTGTATCCGGGCGTCTATCCGAAATTATATGAGAAAAAGAGTGACGCCTTCGGGTCGTTTCAGAGTTTGATTGATTTGACCTATCTGTTTGCCCGGACGCCGGGAAATGAAATATACAGCGCCATGGAGAACACGGTGGATCTGGATCAATGGCTCTACAAATGGGCCATCAATGTCTGCGGTCCCAATTTCGATATCATGGGCAGTAATTATACTCTCCTTCATCCTGCCGAACCGGATTTAAAATGGCAATGGATCAGCCATGACTATACGCACTATTTTGCTTCCGCTTATAATTTGGATCCATATGTTTACTATGGATATTTCAATGAATGGCAGGAAAGAGTCATGGCCAATCCGGCCTTGAACAACCGTTTCCTGGTGATTCTGGACGATCTATTAAAAAATTATGATATCGTGCAGGATTTATGCAACAGACTCGATGAAGAATACGAAAAATATGAAGCCGATCTGAACGATGAAATAGACCTTGCCTACGACGGCTGGGGTCCGTTTGTGCTATCATATAGCCAGAAGGAAAGCATCAAGGCCTCCTTTGCCGCCCGCTGCAACTGGCTCGAAAATACCTGGCTGGCCGGCAAGAGTTATACCCTACCCGCTAACCAGCATCCTGCGATTACGCTTACCGAACCGATTGCTATCGGGGATGCCATCCGGATTGCCTGGAGCTATCAGGATGCGGAAAGTGACGCCTGCACCGTGGATCTTTACTGGACGGATCTGAAATGGTCCTACTTGGTTCCTATTGCCGATGCCAATAATATCCCCGCCGAACAGGGGTCGTTCCTTTGGTCCTATAAACTTCCCAACGATTATTTATCCAGAGGCATTTATATTCATGCGGTCATCCGGGATGGTCAGAGCGATCTGGTCGGGCATAATACCTGCTGGAAGCCGGTTTTTATTCCCGAAAATTGCCAGACCATGCAGGAGCACGGCTATGGCCTCCCCGGCGATGTCAATCAGGATTGTCATGTAGATTTAGCCGATATGGCAGCACTGGCTGACAACTGGACGGTAAATAATAACCCCTCTGCAAAGCCTGTTGGGGATAGCTGGGACTTTTGGGAGGATCTGGCCTTTTCCAGCAATCCCAATGGCCCCTGGTCCTATGGGTACTCTCCCAAAGCCGCCAATCCCGCCCAGCCAAACACCACCAGCCTGACTCTATTCACGCATAATATTATAGGGCAACCGGATGTACCTTGTCCGTGGTGGCATTTTCTCCCCATTATGCCCGGCATGGTTCCCGCCGTTTATAAAAATACCACAACTCGTGATGCATATGGTTGCCCGCCGGGCATGGCCGCCCTGCACAATGGCTATGGAGTCGAATATCTATGCGTGGCCCGCTGGACGGCCGCCGCAGACGGAATTTATATCGTCAGGGGCGCCTTTTACAGCGGCAACGTCGGCCGGTGTGATTATTACATTATTCGTAATTACACTTCGGTGTTGTTCAGCCGGCTCGATACCGGAGGTACCTCTGCCTTTGACTTTTTCGTGGAGGTGAATGCCGGGGATACCATTGATTTCACCGTCGGCGCGGGAACGGACGGCGGGGATTCCGACACCACCCCGCTGGAAGCCGCCATTGAAATACCCACCTGCGAGAGTATCGGCATCTACCTTGACGGTGATTTGAATCAGGATTGTGTCATTAACCTGCAGGATATGGCCATTCTAGCCTCCGATTGGTTTCTTTGTAATGATCCAGCCGACAGTAACTGCTCGCTGGCCTGGTAGGCGATTGGCTTGCATGGCGTTAATTCTTTAAAAAAAATAACCAGATTTTTTCATTTAGAAATGCTAATGGAGGCAAAAAAATGCGAAAGGCATTTGTTGTTTTGACGGCATTGGTTTTTCTACCCCAAGTAGTGGAGTTCTCCGCTTCACCCGTACAAGCCGGCCCACTGGTCCCCGGTGACGTACTTTCCTTAGATGGTGATGACTGGCTGCTGGCGACCGATCCCGACAATGTAGGCAAGGACCAGAAATGGTATCGTACTCCCCAGGCAGAGGCCAAGCAGACAAAAGTTCCCTGGATCATTCAGGATGCCTTTCCCGGTTATCACGGGCTGGCGTGGTATTGGCGGGAATTTGAAGTGCCGGCCAATCCCCATAAAGAGGGCCGGTATTTGCTGCGATTCTGGGCCGTGGACTACAAAGCGGAGGTCTGGGTCAATGATATTTATGCAGGCGAACATGAAGGGGGCGAAACACCATTTACTCTGGATATCACCAAGGCGGTTAAAGCCGGAGCTAAAAATCATCTGGCGGTTCGTGTTTTGAATCCAACCCATGAACCGATCGATGGTATTACCCTGGGGGAAACTCCGCATCGGTGCAAGGTGATGCCCTATGGGGCGGGTGCGGCTTATAACCATGGGGGGATTACCGATTCGGTTGAATTACTGATAACCCCGGCCGTGAGAATCGAAGATTTGTTTGTCAATCCCAACCCTGCCGCGGGAATCCTGCGAATTCGCACTGCTGTCCACAACGCCGCGAATCATACGAACAAAGCCCATCTGCAATTCACCGTGGCAGCGGCCAGCGGGGAAACCATCTCGATGATCGAAACTGCATTCGATCTGCCTCCTGGTACCACTCCGATTGAAACGAATCTTCCCATCAAGAATCCCCGTCTTTGGGAGCTAAATGATCCGTATCTGTATCGCATAACCGCCCGGGTTATGACCGAACAATCAGATTCGATGGATGAATGTTCGACTCGCTGCGGCTTTCGGGATTTTCGTTTTGCGGACGGCTATTTCCGGCTCAACGGCCGCCGCCTGTTCCTGCGTTCCAGCCATACCGTTAATCATTATCCCATCGGCCTGCAATTTCCACATGACCCGGATTTAGCCCGACGTGACTTTTTTAATATGAAAGTAATGGGATTTAATATGGTGCGTTTTATCTGGGGCGGTTCGCTGCGGTATCAGTTGGACTTATGCGATGAAATCGGACTGATGGTGTACGAGGAACATTTTGGCAGTTCTCAAATAACCGCGGCACAACCAGCCCTGGGGCAGCGCTTCGATCATTCCATCTCCCAGATTATTCTGCGGGACCGCAATCATCCCAGCATTGTCATCTGGGGACTGCTCAATGAAATTCCAAACAATGCGCAGTTCCAACATGCCGTACAATCTCTGGATCTGGTTCGTTCGGTGGATCCCAGCCGCATGGTCCTGCTGAATAGCGGAAGATGGGATGGTCAATATGCAACCGGTTCCATCAGCAATCCCGGTTCGCATGAATGGGAACCGCTGCTGGGTGCGGAAGGGCCGCAAAATGCGGATAGTCCTGAAGATGTCCCGTTTGATCTGATGGTTACTGCAAAAGCGGAGGATATAATCGACTTTGCCGTTGGAGTGGGGATCGACGGCTGCGGGGCGGATACCACGCCCGTGGATATTCTCATCCGCGAGAATGGCCCCGCCAAGGAGTCTGGCCAAAAAATCTGGAATATCACCGAAGATATAAGTTTCGAGAAAAATCCCAATGGCGCCTGGTCCTATGGGGTAGTCCCCAAGCCGGAAAACCGAATGGAACCGGATACCCGTGTCCTGACCTTGTTTACCAATCTGCTGGCCGGCTCCGCCGTTCCCTGGTGGCATTTTAGTCCGCCGCGCTATCAAAACGTACCCGCCCTTTTTCAGAATACCTCGGACCAGGAACTGCACGGCTGTCCGCCGGGATTCGTGGCCTTGCACGGCGGTTGTGAAGCGGACGAAATGGCTGTGGCCCGCTGGACCGCTCCGTATGCAGGAACGTTCCGGATTACCGGCACCTTTTATCAGGGAGATCGCGGATACTGCGATTATTACGTGATCCAGAACCCAAATAAAATTCTCTTTCGACAACTGGCTTCTGCGAAACCCGGCGTAAGTACCGGCATAGGCGGGTATTGGGCGCAAGCAGGGGATGCGCATGTATATCCACCAGTACCGCAGCAGGTCGAAATGACCCGATTTCTGCGTACCATGGGCCAGGACAGCCCGAATCACGTTTTTCTTTCTGAGTATGGGATTGGCAGTGCGGTGGACCTGTGGCGGACCGTGCGGCATTTCGAGCGTTTGGGCAAGGCTCACCTGGAAGATGGACAATTTTACGCGGACAAACTGAATCGCTTTTTAACGGACTGGAAAAACTGGCGTTTAGAGGAATGCTACGCCAGACCGACCGACTTTTTCGCCGAAAGTCTGGCCCGTATGGCTTCCCAGCGTACCCTGGGCCTGAACGCAATTCGGTCCAATCCAAATCTGGTTGGGTATAATCTGACGGGTATGATCGATCATGTAATGACCGGCGAAGGGTTAACCACTCCGTTTCGGGAATTCAAACCCGGTACGATAGAAGCAATCTTTGATGGTTTTGCCCCTTTGCGTCTGTGTCTCTTCGCCGAGCCGGCAAACCTTTACCGGGGAACCGATATAAAGCTGGAGGCGGTATTGGCCAACGAGGACATGCTGCCGCCGGGCGAATATCCGGTCCGGCTCTGTGCGCTCAGCCCGGATCATCAGCGATTGCTGGATCGGGTCATTTCGATCACGATTCCGGAAACGCAGGATCAAAAGGAACTTCCTCTGGCGATGCCGATTTTTACGGAAAACCTAAAGATCGACGGACCTCACGGCAGCTATCAGTTTCTGGCGAATTTCGAAAAAGGGGCCGCCGCAGCCGGCGGCAAAACAGAATTTTTCGTCGATGACCCGGCCAGGATGCCCTCCATAGAAACGGAAATAGTACTCTGGGGTGAGGATGCTCCCTTGAGGGAATGGTTGACCGGACACGGCATCAAAGTTCGCGCCTTCGATCCGGCGGCACCGAAAAATCAGGATGTTATTTTGGTTTCGAACACCCGGCCGGCAGCTATGGATACCGGGCTTGCCTTCCAGGATTTGACCGGCCGAATTCGGCAAGGGGCAACCGCGATATTTCTTTCACCCTCGGTATTTCAAAAAGACGATCAACCGACCGGCTGGCTGCCTTTGGATAACAAGGGCTCCATAGCCCATATTTCTAGCTGGCTATACCTTACAGACGTATGGGCCAAGAATCATCCGATTTTTGCAGACCTGCCCGCCGGCGGGCTGCTCGATTACACTTTCTACCGGGAACTGATCCCTGCCGCAGTCTGGGTCGGCCAGGATCCCCCTGCTCAGGCAGTGGCCGGCTCCATCAAAGCGTCCCAGGATTACCAATCCGGACTGATTCTATCTGTTTATAAACTGGGTAACGGTCAGATCATCTTGAACACACTACTGATCCGCGAAAACCTGGGCAAACACCCCGCCGCCGAGCGGCTCTTACGGAATATGCTTCGTTATGCAGCAAGAGGATCTCATGAATAATGGGCCAAGTGCCATCCAATAACAGCTTCGGCTCCCTCATAACAAGGGGCCTATGAGCTTTTGGCGCTGGCGCCTTATTTCGTAAAGGTCCGGGAAGGCAGGGTGATTTCCTTTTCCACCGTCTGGCCGTTGAGGATTTTCAGCGCCGTTTCAATCGCCTCCTTCCCCCCGGTCGGATATTCGAAGCTGGCGTTGAGAATACCCTGCTGAACGTACACCTGCCCTTCCTGGGCCAGGCCGTCGATGCCGACAAACATAATATCCTTTTCACGGCCCGCGGCCTGGGCGGCCAGATACGCACCGTGAGCACCGGGGTCATTATGGGCATAGACCAGGTCAATCTGGTCAAAACGGGCCAGGGCGGATTCCATTTCCTTGCGGGCCTCTGGTTCCAGCCACTTCATGTCCGCTTCGAAAATGATCTCAATCTGCGAGCCTTCAATCGCCTTGCGGAAGCCGGTATGCCGGTCCTGCCCGGGGGTGGAGGTCATCAGGCCTTTCAGCTCGACCACTTTGCCCTTGCCGCCCAGTTTTTCAACAATCCATTTCCCGGCGTTTTCCCCGATCTGCTTATTATCCGCCCCAATAAAACAGGTATATTGATCCCCCAGCACGCGGCGGTCCAGAACAAGAACGGGGATTCCCGCCTCATAGGCCTGGGCTACCACCGGAGTAAGCGGGGCCGCTTCCTTGGGAGAGATGATGATCAGGTCCACATCGGCGGAGATGAATTCCTCCATCTGGGCCCGCTGCTTCAGGGTATCGTTCTGGGCATCCTTAAAGATGACTTTCAGTTCCGGGTATGCTTCCGCCGCTCTGCGGACATCCTCATTCATCTGGCCGCGCCAGGGTTCGCCTAGATTACACTGGCTCATGCCAATGGTCCACTTGGACTCTGTTTTTCCAGATGCCGGATTCTCGGTAGGGGGAGTATTTTCTGGGGTAGGAGTATTTTCTTTCTTACCGCAGCCAGAGAAAAGAAAAACGCTGATCAGGAGCAGGACAACGAATGGTACATATTTTTTTCCCATGTTCACACCTTTCTTGCATTAACGCTTCGATTTTTGGAACAGAACCGCGGAAACAATAATAAAACCGGTCAGCATCAAACGGGACGCCTCGCCGACCGCATTGATACTAAGAATTTTTTCCAGATACCCGATGGTGAGCGCCCCCAGCAGGGTCAGCCCGATTCCGCCTTTGCCGCCCATCAGGCTGGTTCCGCCGATCACCACAATCGCGATGGCGGAAAGTTCGTAGGAAACCCCGGCTTCCGGGTCGCCCTGATATTCCTGCGCCGCCTGACAGATGCCGGCCACCGCACTGAAAAAACCGCACAGCAGGTAGGCCAGAATCTTCATCCGGGCCACCGGTACCCCGGAGAGCCGGGCCGCTTCTTCATTGCCGCCGATGGCATATAAGTATCGGCCCCAGCGCAGCCGCGCAAGCAGAACCCAGCAGAGCAGCAGACAAACCAGAAAAATGATGGTAACGACGGCAATATTGTTGTTGAAAATCTTCGAATTGATGGCATTAAAAATAGAAGGAAGCTCGACATAGGTGTAGCTGCCGTCGGCCGTCTGCATGGCCGTGGAGATTTTTTGCCCGCCGGAAATATATTTCGCCAGGCCGCGGGCAAACACCATCATGGCCAGCGTGGAGATAAATGGCTGAATTTTAAATCGCGCAATAAGACCGCCGGATACCCCTCCGCAGACCGAACCGGCCAGCAGGCACAGGGGAATCGCCAGCCACGCCGTCCAGCGCCAGTGAATGGACGTCAGCGAAAAAAACACCGCCGTAAAGCCGAGAATACTGCCGACCGACAAATCAATGCCGGCGGTAATAATGACCAGAGTCATCCCGCAGGCCAGAATGCCGTACACGGAGACCTGGCGAAACATGTCGCGGTGAGTGCCCCATTTGTAAAACGCCCCGTCCGCATTAAAGATGACGCCCAGCAGAAATACCAGTGCCAGAGCGGCAAAAGCCCGGGTGCCCGGCAGGGTTAAAATTTTTCTGATAGTAGATGATTGCTTGATCTCGGCCATATTACTCCTCTGCCAAACCGGTTTCCCCCATCGCCGCCCGAAGAATTTTTTCCTGCGTGGCCTGCTGCCGGGTAAAGGCGGCGGTAAGCCGCCCCCGGTGCAGAACCAGGATTCGATCCGACATCGCCAGCAGCTCCGGCATCTCCGAGGTAATCAGCAGGATCGCCATCCCCTGGGCCGTCAGATCGTTCATCAATTTATAGATTTCGTGTTTGGCCCCCACATCCACGCCCCGCGTAGGTTCATCCAGCAGCAGAACCTGCGGCTGGGTTTCGAGCCATTTGGCCAGCACCACCTTTTGCTGATTTCCACCAGAAAGGGTCTGAACTTCTACCTCCAGCCCCGCCGCCCGCAGTGACAATTTTTTCGCCTGCCGCTGGGCCGCCGCGATTTCATCGGAAGGACGCAGCCAGCCGCTGGGCGAAAACTTTTTCAGGGAGGCCAGCGTCGTGTTTTGCAAAACATTCATGCCCAGCACCAGTCCATTTTCCTTCCGGTCGTTCGTAAGCAGCGCCAGCCCGCTGCGAATGGCGTGCCCCGGAGTATCAATCATATACTCGCTATCGTTAATTTGAATTTGCGCCTCCGGCAGTGGCCCGAAATCGCCAAAAAGGCCGTGCAAAACCTCCGAATTTCCCGATCCTTGCAGACCGGCCAGCCCCACAATCTCACCGGCATGAACCTCGAAGGAGAGCCGATCCGCCGCCAGCCGGGGCGTACCGGCTGGGTCCGGGATGGACAGCGACCGCACGTGTAATTTGCACGGCCCGATTTCGGATTGCCGCAGCGGAAATTGTTCGGTCAGTTCCCGGCCGATCATCCATTCAACCATCTTGCTTTGCGGCAATTCCTCAGCCGGGGCCGTACCGATATACCGCCCGTCCCGCAGAACGGTGATCCGGTCGGCAATTTCGTAAATCTCTTCCATTTTGTGCGTGATATAAACGATCGCACAGCCGCGGGCTTTCAGATTGTCAATGATCGCAAAAAGTTTTTTAACCTCCGGCTCCGCCAGGGCACTGGTCGGTTCATCCATAATGATGATTCTGGCATCAAACGCCAGGGCCTTGGCAATTTCAATCATCTGCTGAACCGAAACCGGAAAATCCCCCACCGGGGTAGCAGGATCCAACTCCAGTCCCAGTTCCCCAAGCAGCTTTTGCGTTTTCTGGTTTTGCCGGCGATAATCCATCCAGCCAGCCGGCCCGGCCAGCTCCCGCCCCAGAAAAATATTATCGGACACATTCAAGCTGCCGATCAGCGACATCTCCTGATGAATCACGGAAATACCCTGCTGGGCGGCGTGCTGAGGGGACCTGAACCGGACCGCCCTATCGTGCAGCAAGATTTCCCCCTCGTACTCGGTATGTATCCCCGCCAGAATCTTCATCAGCGTACTCTTTCCCGCCCCATTCTCCCCAGCCAGTATATGTACTTCACCGGCATAGAGATCCAGACATACGTTTTCCAGTACGGTAACGCCCGAAAACGACTTTCCGATCCGGCGCATGGAAAGAATTACCTGTGTCGAGTTTTCCATCATAGTTTGCACTATCTTATACACAAACCTATCGCAATGAAACACCATTATTAGCGTTGAAAATCGCCAAAATGAGCAGCTAATCCGGGTCAAACCCTATTCTAACAGGGCCATGCCGGCTTGTCCATGCGATTCAAACTGAAAATGATTGTTTTTCAACTATTTGCAAATCAAGAACTAAGGTTAACATGGATCCGAGAACGGACGATAAGGAAATAAACTGGGATCCGGCTGCCCAGCCGGCCGATACTATTTGACATACCGTTTGTCAGGACCGGCAAAAAGGAAGCCCCATCCCTGAAATTTTTAATAGACAGAAACAACTGATTATTATATATCAATCGAGTCTATGGATAAAATGGAAGCAGCCGAGGAAAGGAATGACCAAGCAATGGGAGGCGGGAGCATGGTACGTCCGATAAAGTTGTTTCTGCTTCATATTGCCTTTTTTTCGCTCTCGCTTTTTCTGTCATTCCTGGGTTACGATAATATGCAGATGGGGGACTGGTGGTTTCCGGAGCTTTTTCTCTATTGGCTGGGCTTTTCGCTGGCAATAAAACTCACGGTCTTCGGTTTTTTACACCAGTACCAGGGCTGGTGGCGCTACGCCAGCGTCTCGGATCTGTTAAGCATCATCAAGGGTTCCCATTTTAGCACCCTGATTATCGTGGTGGTCTGGTTTTTTGCCCAGGAGTTTGGGGTAATCAAATATATTCCGGTCCTGAAGCAGATGCCCCATGCCGTGATGCTCATGGACTGGGCGGCGACCATCGTGGTGATCTGCGGCGTCCGTCTGGCAATTCGGCTGTATTATGAAGAGACACAAACCGTAGCCGGCGGTCGATTGACCCGGCTTTTGATTGTCGGAGCGGGTAATGCCGGAGAAGTACTCCTGCGGGAAATCCATCGCATGGGCGAAACCAGGTACGAAGTGGTGGGTTTCATCGATGACGACCCGCATAAAACCGGGGTTCGGATTCATGGAGTGCCCGTCCTGGCCAACTGTGAAAAAATCAAGGAAATCGCCAAAAAACGCAATATCGACGAAATTGTCATCGCCATGCCCTCCGCCACCCATAAACAGATGCGCCGCGTCGTCGAGCTGTGCCGCGGTACCAACCTTCGCTTCAGTACCGTACCGGACCTGATGGCGATCGCCTCCGGCCAGGTCAAGGTTTCGCAGATCCGGGACGTCAATATCAACGACCTGCTGGGCCGGGAACCGGTCCGGCTGGATACCGAACAAATCAGCCGCTTTATCAAGGATAAGGTGATTTTGATTACCGGGGCGGGCGGCTCCATCGGTTCGGAGATGTGCCGCCAGGTCAGCCAGTTCCAGCCGCGCCGACTGCTGCTGCTGGAACAGGCCGAAAACGGCCTGTTTTTCATCGAACGGGAACTGCGACGAAATTTTCCCCAGATCGATTACCAGGCTATTATCTGTGATATTGCCGACCGAAAGCGGGTAGATTGGGTATTCGAGAATTATGGTCCGAAAGTAGTCTTTCATGCAGCCGCCCATAAACACGTGCCTTTAATGGAACTGAATCCGGGAGAAGCCATCAAAAATAATGTCATCGGTACCCGGAACATCGCCGAAGCCGCGGACCAGTACGGCTCCAGCCATTTCGTCATGATTTCCACCGATAAGGCCGTCAATCCCACCAGTATCATGGGCTCCAGCAAGCGAATCGCGGAAATGGTCATCCAGTGCCTGAACAAACGCAGCCGGACCGATTATGTGACGGTGCGGTTCGGCAATGTCCTGGGCAGCAACGGCAGTGTCATCCCGATTTTCAGGGACCAGATCGCCGCCGGCGGGCCGGTAACCGTCACCCATCCCGAAATGCAGCGTTATTTTATGACCATTCCCGAGGCCTCCCAACTGGTCTTGCAGGCCGCCACCATGGGCCAGGGCGGAGAGGTGTTTGTGCTGGACATGGGCGAACCAGTCAAAATCGTTGATCTGGCCCGCGATCTGATTACCCTGAGCGGATTCCGGCCGGGAGAAGATATTGAAATCCAGTTCACCGGGATGCGGCCGGGAGAAAAATTGTTTGAAGAGCTGGCCATGACCGGTGAAGATATGCAGCCGACCCGCCATCCGAAAATCGGTATCTGGAAAAACGATCCACCGGATGAAACAACATTACGCACAGCGATCCTCGATCTCCTGGCCGCGGCGGAACGAAACGCCGACCGCAAGGTAATTGTAGCCCTCATCAAAAAAACTGTCCCCGAATATGTCGGGGATATCGATTCCATGAAACTTCACCACGAACATGTTGCCAAACACAATCATACCTGTTAGAATCAGCTATTTTACGCCAGTTCCATCGTCAACTGCACCACCGAAGCCGGCGGAAACGTAAATATCGCATGATCGCCCGCGATACGAACCTCCGCTTTCTTTACTTGTACCGCCTCCGGATTCTCAAAGCTGTTCCGGGCATGAATATCCTTTTCCGATAATACCGTCGCCGTCGCCGCTTTGATTCCCGCCCCGCGAGCCATAATTTCCGTTTCGCGGGTTTCGGTAATGCTGGGATTTACCGCCGTGACAATCAGTTGCTTGCCGTGCAGCGAAGCGGAGCCGGCCAGGCCGCTGAGCTTATCCGGATTATTGTCGGTTTTACTGAAATTCACCTCCGGCGCCGTAAAGACCGTGCGGACCGATTGCCCGTTATAATGCGGCATGTACATCTCGAACACATGAAAATTCGGAGTGACAACAAACTGGTCCTCGTGGGCCAGGAACAGCGATTGCAGATTGTTGATGAGCTGGGCGATATTGGCCATCGTCACCTTATCCGCATGGCGATTGAAAATATCCAATGTCAAACCAGCTACCAGTGCATCCCGCATAGTGCCCGTTTGCCCGAAAAGGTGGGTGGAATATACTTCCGAACCCTCGCGATGCCACGTCCCCCATTCATCCACGATTAACTTAATCCGGTGATCTGTGTCGATCTGCCCCATCGCGTCCCATTGCGTCTGAATCAGCGGGTCCATTTTCACGGCCCGGCCCAGCAG
>JAKJEP010000073.1:0-11682 GCA_022705365.1 Planctomycetota bacterium
AAAACCGAACGTTATTTCTTTACCTTGAATTCATATTCGTGGAACTTGTGTTCCTCCAAATCCTCCCCCTGACAACGCAGCACAAAGCCATCCTCGGTTTTCCGGTATTCAAAGTCACCGCCGCTGAACAAATCCTTCGCCAGCCCCTCCGGCAGCGAATCGGGTAATTTCCCGGTTTTTTCGACGATGATATAGATTTCAACCGCCGCCAACAGGGCATTCGAGAAAACCTTATGCTGGACAGAATAATTATAAACTTTATTCCAGGGAAAACTCAGAAGAACCGTCATAACAGACTCGGGATTTTTCCCGCAATCCATATTGCTGTCAATATATTCCCCCTTGAGTTCCACAAGTTTCTCAAAAGCCTGCGGGTAGGGCAGTTGAATCGCTGGATATATTTCTGACCAGGCGCGGTTATAAAAACTCAGATTTTTCCTGGCAAACTCCTCGTCGGCATTAAGAATTATTTCACGCGCAGATTGACAACACGCCTGTTTATCTGTAAATTCGTTGGGAGGAATCAAGTCGAAAATGTCTTGAATTTGCTTCGGAGTCATATACAGAGCCATAAGTTCCTGTTCTGCTTTAAAATAGAATTCGATCGGCTTAATCATGCTGTCAAATTCCGTAAGTCGGGCTTTCAGGTTTTCCAGTGTTCGCAGTTCTAGTTTACTGTCGGAGAGGATATCCTGAACAACTTGATTTGCTCTATCTTCAATAGCCTTATCAACCAGAAAACTTACCAACAAAGAACTACGGCCTACATTTATGCCTAGTTTGCGAGCCGTTAAGCAACACTCCAATGCTGCATCATACTGAGACTGACTGAATGCTATCCGTGCCTTTGCAGCAATGATTCGAAACAATGATCGCGCTTCGGCTCCATGGCCCATGCCCGCATAGAATTTCTCGGAATATAAAATACCCCAGTCGCATTGGCGAAGTTTTGCGGCTTTCGTGGCTAGTTCTATCGCACGACGGCAGCTCTCGATATATTTTATGGTCTCTGGATCCGGCGGGATCTTTCCTTCGGATAAATTCCAAACTTTTTCGTTGAGAGCAGCATCCGGTTTTTCATAGCTGCAAAAAGCCTGATAATACAGCAGCGCCGCGTTCTCCGGGTCAGGCGGCAATGCCAGCGCCGACAGTTGCTGTGCCATTATCACAAATATGATCCCCATGCCAGATATCCATTTTCTTTTAGTAATTTTCATCATATAATCCTTTCCAATAGTTGTTTGTTGATTTCTTAAAAACAGTCCCATCTCGATATCTCGGCCGGCCGCGGTCCGGACATGGATATCGCTTGATCACACATTTGTTCCACCTTTTCCATCCCCCCCTGGCAAAAGGCAAATCGAAGTGCCCCCAGAGTAGTCAAATCCGCCGGAGACTTAACCTCTTGCGGAATCGGCTTCGATACGATCGCGTCTCTTTCTCCCCATTCATAAACGCTGAAAAAACCAATCCCAATAATAATGGTAGCCGCCATAATTTGTATCATTCTGCTGCGTATCATTTTTCTGAATACGTCAAAAACCGATAAAGCAGCCCCGGTTATTTTTCGCCTCGCCTGAGCATCAAGCAATTTATCAAGAACCGCACGGTCCTGCTGGTCATTGACCTCTATATCAAACCGGGCAAGTACCTTTTCTGTTTTTTTTACCGGCTTCATGTTTCAACCTCACCATCTAAAAGCAACCGCAGTTTTTCCAATCCATACCGGTACCGGCTCTGAATCGTCTTTATCGATACCTCCTGCAAGCCGGCGATTTCGCAAAATTTCATCTCGCCATACAAATGCAGGGCAATCACTTCCCGCTGCTCGTCCGGCAACTGCGCCAGGGCCTGATGGATCCGCCGCGACTCCTCTTTCAGAATGATCCATTGGCTGGAACCATCCGTATCGGCCGCGGCAATATCCGCCTCCTCCAGGCTCACGACGGCTCGTATCTTTGCCGCCCGGGCCTTATTGCGCACGCCATTCACCACACAGGTCCGTAAATAACTTTTCAGGCTTCCCGAAAGTGTAAGCCGGTCGGCGGACTGCACCAGGCGGAGAAAAACATCATGCACCACGTCCTCCGCCATATGCTTATCAGCCAAAAGAGCCGCCGCCAGCCGGAGCAAATAAACCCGGTACTTTTCATACAGGCGGCGCAGCGCCTCGGGATTTCCGCGTTTCAATCTCAGCAGCAGCCATGTATCTTCCAGCATCCGCCTTCCTTACCTGAATCCATCGTCTTCTATCTACTACACACGTGAGCTAGCCATTTTACTCTAAAAAAAGGGAAAACAGGTCAATTTTTTGGAATTTCTGCTGAATTGGACCATAAACCGTGCACACCCAGATACGGAATGGGAAAATCCCCTCAATAAAAGTACTTGCACAATGAAAAACCAGTTGGACCATCGCCTAGGCGGGGAGATCTGCATTATTCAAAAGTACCAGGTGTCAGTTCGGTTTTATTATTTCCACACCTTGGGGCGCTTCGATTTCACTTTGGATCGTGCCGTCCGGCTGTTTGGTGTGCTTGATCTTCAAGATGCCCTGGGGAGTGGGAAACGTCCCCTGTGCCCATTGCAAATCCGCCAGATGTGGTTCAATCTTAATCACCTTACAGCCCGGCTCCATCACCTTAATCCCCAGCACATGTTCCGTCAGCCACGACGTCGGACCCGACGCCCAGCCGTGACAGAGACTATGGCGAAATCCTTTGTAGCAGTAATTGCCGAAATCCCCGTGTATATCCTTCTTCCCCTCCGGCACCAGCTCATCAATCCGCCCAGCATTAGCCGTCCATTCCAAATTAAAATCCTCCCAGAAGGTCGTCGCTCCCAGATCCAGCATCGCCCCCCAGTACTGCCGGATGCAGTCGAGGCAACCCTGATAATCCCCCGCCTGCGCCCGCGCCTGCAAGACATAATAGCCGTAAAATGTGGACATCCGCGCAGCACCATCGACCGCCATCACCGACTGGTTCATCGCCGCCGCATCCGCCAGACCCGCCAGCACCATCAGGGCCGCCGCCTGTTTGCTGCCCCCGGCATCGGGTACATGCTGACGCAACTGCTGGGCGGCCGCCAGGCATTGCTCCTGTTTGGCCGTCTCTCCCAAAATCCCGCACATCTGGGCGCCCGCTTCCAGCGTCATAATCAGCAGGGAATGCAATCCCGCATGGATTGTCTTTTCATTCTCACTGGACGGCCAGTCCAGAAAACGAGCGCCGCCCAGATGCTCGGCATGGTCCGGACTGATATTGGCCATCAGCAAATCCAGAAGCTGCAAAAGATAATCCTTCTGGGTCTGTAAATACTGGCTATCCCCCTGATATTGGTACCAGGCCCGGTTGATCAATATCCACCACATCGAATACGAACTAATCCCGTTCATCCAGTTGGGCAGGGGCGTCTCATCCCGCACCAGATCCAGGCTGGCCGGCACGATATTTTCCTTGCCGAACACCGTACAAATGGTCATGGTCTCCGGGTGCATATCTCCGATCCAGACCAGCCGGTCACGTTTGATGCCGTCCCAGAGATAATCCTGCATGTTAAGCTGGACGGTATAGGCTCCCACCTTCCAGATCTGGTTCAACCGCTCATCATTGCAGGTAAAGGAACCCCGGTATTCCAGGTCGCGATAGACAAACACCGCCCGGATACTTTTCAATTCCACGTAGCTGTTTTCCTCCAGCAGATCGATCCGCACAAAGCGAAAACCCGTATTGCCGATTTCCTGGGTCCCCAGCCAGGGCACCAGCGTCACTTCATCCCGGATGGCATGGTCATTGGTTGCGTTTTTCTCCCCGCCCAGCTCACTCATCGCCTCGCTGACCGATTCGCCAAACCGCACCCGCACCCGGACGCTCCGCCGGCTGCCATCCATCGTCCAGGCCATGATCTGAATTCCGCCGGAAAGCTCCTGCCCGAAATCCAGCAGGATCCCCGGCGCTGCCCCGTTGTTCCGCAAAACACATGGACTATGCGAATCGAGCGTAACCTGTCCGCTGCGGGCTTCCAGCAGCGTTTGCGGATTCTCCACCGCCTGCTTTTCGCCGGTCGATTGCCAGACGATCCGTTTGGGCAGCACATATTTCCGGACGCGGGGATCGTCCTTCGTTCTGTTTTTCAACTCCGGATCATTCAAAGGGCTGGGGATCTCCGCCGCCATGATTACCGTCTGCATGAACATCAATAGCACCACTCCTGAACGATTCAGCAAAAAATGTTTCATATCGGCTCCTGTCGCGAATAACCGATCCGTACTGCGATCCAGTCGGATCGAATGCCAACTTACTTGAAAAATATGGAATACTCTTATATCATCCTTCCAAGCTGATTTCAACTGGAGCCTGAAATGAAAAAGCAATTTCTTGATCGGAAGGTGCGCAAGGCCCTTTTTTCGGCCATTCCCTGTCTGTTTTTGCTATCCCTGCGGCTGGCGGCAGCGGAGATCCCCGTACCTGCCGAATGGTCCTACTGGCGCGGGCCGGGGTATAACGGGATTACCAGCGAAGCGCTGGGGCGGACTGCCTGGCCCCAGGGCGGACCCGCGAAGTGTTGGCAAGTAGCAATTCATCCCGGTTATACCCCCCTGGTCATCAGCGAGAACCGTATTTATACGCTGGGCAACCGGGAAGAACAGGACGTGGTTTCCTGTCTGGACTGTCTGAGCGGCCAGGTTATCTGGCAGTATAACTATCCCGAACCCTATGACGCGCGGAATTTCGCTGGCGGGCCTTTTGCCCCACCCACCGTCGATGGCAATCAGTTATATACGGTCAGCCGCCGGGGGAACCTGTTCTGTTTCGATAAATCCAATGGAACCATTCAGTGGTCGAAAAAACTCCTTGAGGATTTTGGTCTGGAACTACCGGAATGGGGGTTCACCGGCGCCCCGCTGGTCCTCAACGAACTTCTCCTTCTCAATGCCGGTACCGCCGGAATGGCTTTGAAAAAACAAACGGGGGAACTGGTCTGGCTGACAGGCACCAAACTGGCAGGCTATTCACCACCCGTGCCCTTTATATGGAAAGAGAGCATTTATCTGGCGGTTTTTACCGCCGAATCGCTGGCGGTTGTCCATAGTAACGATGGCAAAATCCTCTGGGAATATCCCTGGAAAACGCCTTACAAAGTGAATGTCGCCGATCCGATCATCACCGGCGATAAAATTTTCATCTCCTCCGGCTACGGCAAAGGCTGTGCCCTGCTTCAGATGGCCGATGCGGATCCTCAGGTTCTCTGGCAGCATAAAAAAATGCGAAACCACTTTTCCGCCAGCATTTTATGGAACGGCTGCATATATGGTTTCGACGGGAATATCCCCGGCGGCGATCCCAGCTACACCTCCTCTAATATTTTTTTCCGATGCTTGGACTTACAGACGGGGGAGGTTTTATGGTCCGACCAAAGCCTTGGCGTCGGTTCGGTAATGATTGCCGATGGTAAGCTCCTGGTCCTGACGGATAAAGGGGAGCTGGTGATTGCCTCGGCCTCCCGCGAAGCGTTTCAGCCGATCAGCCGCACCAAAATTCTGGAGCCGGTCTGCTGGACACCCCCGGTTCTATTTAACGGCCGGCTGTATGCCCGCAATCATCTGGGCGATCTGGTTTGCCTGGATGTCAGCCGATCCGTTACCGCACCGGGCGCCAAACTGGATAAACTTATAAATAACCAGTTCGGTTTTTCGGAGGGGCCGGTTTTTGATGGTGATAATACCTATTACTTTACCGATTTCCGTAATAATCGGATTTATACCTGGACGCTGGAGGGTCAGTTGTCCGTTTTTCGCGAAAATTCCGGCGGGGCCAACGGGCTTGCCTTCGATTCTCAGGGCAATCTGTTGGTCTGCGAGATGACAAACGGCCGGCTGGTTTCCATCGACAAACTGGGTAATCTCACTGTGCTGGCAGACACCTATAATAATGCTCGCCTCAACAGTCCCAATGACTTATGGCTCGATCCCAATGGCGGAATCTATTTCACCGACCCTCGCTACGGCCGCAAAGATGGCTACCAGCAGGACCGGCAGGGGGTTTATTATCTAAGCCCGGACCGCAGCAGGCTTATCCGGGTCAATGATGAGATGGATGTTCCCAACGGCATCATCGGCTCGCTGGATGGAAAATATCTTTATGTCGCTGATTCCGGTAAAAATGAGACATATGTATTTGATATCAAAGAAGATGGTACACTTTCGGAAAAACGCCGGTTCGCCCCGGAAGGCATCGACGGGATGGCCGTGGATTCAGAAGGAAACATCTATATTACGACAAGCCATATTCATGTTTATGACCCAAGCGGCAAAAAAATCCAGACTATCGAAGTCCCCGAACAGCCCGGTAATCTCTGTTTTGGAGGAAAAGACAAAAAAACACTTTTTATTACCGGAACCACCTCTCTTTATTCCATCCAAATGCAGGTAAGTGGTTTCTGAATCTAATCTTACAGGGTTTTCTTGGTCAAATGGCCATCAAGAGATATGTTTCTTAAAAATCGGCTTATTCTTCTCGTCAGCCTGATTTTATCAATTCCAGAGTGGCTCTTCATCCTACCAGCCAATGCCTGCGGAGGTTATTTGCCGGCCAGATATTTGTCGATATTCCGGGCCGCCGTCTTGCCGTCGCCCATCGCCAGGATCACCGTCGCCGCCCCGCGGACGATATCCCCTCCGGCAAACACGCCCGGCAGGCTGGTCATCAAGTTTTCATCGGCTTCGATGTAGCCCCATTTATTGACCTTCAGGCCCGGCGTCGCCTGGGTCAGCAGCGGATTGGCATTGATGCCGATGGCTACGATCACCAGGTCGCACTCGATATTAAATTCCGAACCCTTGACCGGCACCGGCCGCCGCCGCCCGGACTCATCCGGCTCGCCCAGTTCCATGCGGATACATCGCAGCCCCTTCACCCAGCCGTCACCGTTGCCCAGCACCTCTACCGGAGCGGTCAGCATCTCAAAACGGATGCCCTCTTCCTGGGCATGGTGCACTTCCTCCACCCGCGCGGGCATCTGCTCCAGCGCCCGCCGATAGACGATCGTGCTTTCTGCCGCCCCCAGCCGCTTGCTGGTGCGCACCGCGTCCATCGCCGTATTGCCGCCGCCTACCACGCAGACCCGGTTGCCCTTGATGACCGGCGTATCGAATTTCGGAAACTGGTACGCTCCCATCAGATTCACCCGCGTCAGATATTCGTTGGCGGAATAAACCCCCTTGAAATTCTCGCCCGGCACATTCATGAACGTCGGCAACCCCGCCCCGTTGGCGATAAAGACCGCATCGAATCCTTCCTCCTCGAACAGTTGCGGAATCGTCAGGGTTCGGCCAACAATCACATTGGTCTCGATCTTGACCCCCAGCTCCTGCAGGTTATCGATTTCCCGCTGCACAATCGCCTTGGGCAGCCGGAATTCCGGGATCCCGTACACCAACACGCCCCCGGCCTTGTGAAAAGCCTCAAAAATGGTGACATCGTGCCCCATCTTCGCCAATTCCCCCGCGCAGGTAATCCCCGCCGGCCCCGACCCGATACACGCCACCTTCTTGCCGGTTTTGGCCGCCGTCACCTCCAGCTTGCCCGTCCGGTGCTTCATTTCGTAATCCGCCACGAACCGCTCCAGCCAGCCGATGGCCACCGGGCTGTCACTCTTGCACCGCAGGCACCGGCACTCACACTGCACTTCCTGCGGGCACACCCGCCCCGTCACCGCCGGCAGATTGTTGTCCTTGCGAATGACCGCCGCCGCGCCCAGAAAATCCCCTTCCGAGATCTTGGTGATAAAAGCGGGTATATCAATATTCACCGGGCAGCCTTCGATACACTTGGCATTCTTGCATTGCAGGCAGCGTTTGGCCTCGCGAATAGCGATTTTTTCCGCCAGTCCCAGGTTGACTTCGTTGAAGTCCCTGGCCCGCTCTGCACCGTCCCGCTGCGGCATCTGCTGCCGTTCAATCGCCAGCCGTTCCTTGGGTGTCAATTTCCGGTTCAAATCATCTTTCGTCTCTGTCATGGCTTCGTGTCCTTCGTGCACTTCGTGGTTTAACCTGTTTTTTCGATTTTAGTGTCTGCCGCATTTACAAGTATGGCTCTTGAACTGATCCAGGGAATTCTTCTCCTGCGGCTTGTACGTTGTCAGCCGGTCCATCAGCTCATCGTAATCCACCTGATGACCGTCGAATTCCGGCCCATCGACGCACGCAAACTTCGTCTTGCCGCCCACCGTCACCCGGCAGCCGCCGCACATCCCTGTCCCGTCCACCATCACCGGATTCAGGCTGACGATGGTGGGAATATTATGGGGTTTGGTTACCTGCGCGACCGCCTTCATCATAATCACAGGCCCGGCACAATACACCGCATCCACCCGGCTATTCGGATCATCGATCAGCTCCTGCAAGGCATGGGTCACCAGTCCCTTTTTCCCGCTGGAGCCGTCATCCGTCGTCATAATCAACTGATCGCTCAGCTTCGCCAGCAGATCCTGCATAATCAGCAGGTCTTTGGTCCGCGCCCCGATAATCGTAACAATCTTATTGCCCACTTCCTTCAGGGCAATCGCCTGCGGATAGATTACCGCCGTCCCCAGCCCGCCGCCGATCACCACCACCGTGCCGAATTTTTCGATATGGCTGGGCATCCCCAGCGGCCCGGCCACATCCTGAAACGCCCCGCCCTTCTCGATCTGGCTCATCTCCAGCGTCGTCTTGCCCACCGTCTGCACGATCAGGGTAATGGTGCCCTTACCCGGATTGGTATCAGCCACCGTCAGCGGGATCCGCTCACTATGGGCAAACGGCCGGACAATCACAAACTGCCCGCATTTCCGCGCCCGCGCAATCCGCGGCGCCATAATCTCATACTGCGTCAGGTTCGGCCCGATGGTCTGTTTGTCAACTACTTGGTACATTCCAATTTACTCCACTGGATGGTTAAAATCATCATACAGCACAAAAATAATAATTTTACAGTAACCCTTCATCAAAATCAATGCTTAATCGTTTCTGGAGGTCTTCTCATCCATTAATCTTTAACTGCATATTTTTCAAATGGTTATGTTTGTAAAGATCCCCCATCTCTACGCCGGTCCCGGCGCAAACAAAACCGTAGAGAGGGTTTGCTTTACCTCTCTACGGCTTGGGAAAAACATCCAAAAGGATCGATTCCATGATCCCGGCGGCCTTTAACCGCGCCTTCACCACCTTAGCCAAAAATCTTGCGGGTCTGGCCGACGGTGAATTCCAGATCGTAGTTTTTACTTTTGCCCGGGGCAATACTTATCAACTTCTTCTGCTTGCGGGCCACTCCCTGTCCGATTGGGGGATTGGTCCCTGGTTCCAGGGCTGTTACATAGTCGCCAACACCCCAGTGCTGCCAGTTCGTCAGACAGGGCAATTGTTTCTTGCTGTAACGCATAGCCAGGGCCAGATTGATTTTCGGATTATACAACCCCACCATGCAAAGACCTTTCCGGTCCGCCGCCACATCGATAAAGCCGCAGGATTCTCCCGATCCCCGGTGTGCCTCCTGCGGGCCTAAACACTTGCGATAATTATGCTTGCTGTTGAACAGCCGGTTATCCATGTCCAGGCCGCGTGAAACACAGGTCCCTTTCCAGATGATATCGGTTCCCTCATCAACCAGCGGCCAGCCGAAATTGCAGTGGTACAGCATCATATGATCGGCTGGGGTATTGCCGCGATTGGTTACCACATCCTGAATCCGAATGGCCGGCTGGCCCAGTGTGCCCGATATCGTCCGCCGCAGCTCCAGATTCGGTCCAAACAGCCGCGACTCCTTCACCGGGTCCGGCTGCACAATCGATTCCACCGCCGCCGGCAGATTGCTGGCCCGCCCGTGCAGACCCCGGTGCCCCTTTTCATCCGACTCCGGCGGCCCCATATGCGAAAGCCCGCAGGTGGTCAAAAAGCCACCACCGAAGGTGTTCAGCCATTCCAGATCATGATACGAATCCGGCCGCGGGGCCATGACCCCGTTATGGCTGATCCATGCCAGGCTGTACTGATTGTAAAATGCCGCCACAATATCCAGGCAGCGATCGATCACCACCTGATACCGCAGACCCGAACCGGTATTGATCCACGCGATCCGCGTGCCCCGCCCCGGCCCATCGACCAGCTCCGATACCTCGATCCCTCCCACCTGGGCCGGATTAATAACCTTGCCTTCCCACGAGAACTTTGCCTTTGCCATATACGCTTCCTTTTTAAATAAAATGTTTCATACCGAAATCCAGACCGCCCCATTATCCCCCTTCCCCCGCTTCCGTCAAGCAAAACCTGGAAATCCTCTTCCCTTCCGCCGGTACCGCATTTGACATACGTACTTTGGAGTCATAACATTCCTATAGACAGGTAAATTTCAAAATATCAGAATGTTTAACGCAAAGATCCTGAAAAGGAGTTTAAATCATGAACCGTCGGTTCTCAGAATATACCACTATCGCGGAAATTGTTACCCAATATCCCCAAACCCGCCGGCTGCTGGAAGAGCTGGGCCTTGACTACTGCTGCGGCGGGAAAACCTCCCTGCAGGATGCCAGCCAAAAGGCAGGCCTGTCCTGTCAGGAGGTACTGACCAAGCTGAACGAAAAAATAGATCAGTCAGATTCTAAGGAATCACCGCCGAAAAACTGGATGGCAGTACCTATGACCGAACTTATTCGGCATATCGTAGATATCCACCACACGTATCTTAAAGAAAACCTGCCCCGGCTGAAAAATTTATCAGAAAAAGTATATCGGGCCCATATGCAGCATCATGGCGACATGCTCCAGAAATTAAAACAGGTTCTGGAAACTCTCCGCATCGATCTGGAAATGCACCTGGCCAAAGAAGAGGAGATTCTCTTTCCGTTGATCCGGGAGATGGAATCGTTTGCCAACAACCAGGGGCCCAGGCCGGCAGTGCACTGCGGCACCATCCAAAACCCGATCCAGCAAATGGAGTATGAACATCAATCCGCCGGAGAACTGCTGGGGCAGATGCGCAAGATCACCTCGGATTATCAATTGCCCGCGGATGCCTGCCGCAGTTTCCAGGCATTCTACGAGGGCCTCCAAGATCTCGAACAGGATCTGCACGAACATATCCACCTGGAAAATAATATCCTCTTTCCCCGCGCTCTCCAGCTCGAACGACAAAAAGTCTCGTAAACGTGTTCCGTAGGCAATAGTCACAGGAGGCTGCCATGCAGATAAAACTTAAAAGGGCCTATGAAAAACCGTCCCCGGAAGACGGCTATCGCCTGTTGGTGGACCGGCTCTGGCCGCGCGGCGTTTCGAAGGAAAATGCCGCGATTGATCAGTGGTCCAAAGA
Source organism: Planctomycetota bacterium (assembly GCA_022705365.1). GTDB lineage: Bacteria > Planctomycetota > Phycisphaerae > Sedimentisphaerales > SM23-30 > JAKJEP01. The sequence continues at coordinate 11,346 of JAKJEP010000073.1, forward strand.
AATCGCCCCCAGCCCGGAACTGCGCCAATGGTTCGGACATAATCCGGAAAAATGGCAAGAATTCAAAAAACGGTATCTCCGGGAGCTGGCCGCTCATAAAGAGCTGGTAGCAGCCATTTGCCGCCCGGCCAAACATCCGCTGATTACCCTGGTTTACGCCGCCCAAGATACCGAACACAATAACGCTGTGGTGTTAAAAGAATATTTGGAAAATGATAAAAAACGGAGATCCCCGTGAAAAATGTAAAAAGATGGGTTTATTTCTCTTGTTCGCGGCAGCCGTAGGCCTATCTGCCTGAGTCGTGACTCCGTTGCTCTGTTTAGATTTATGCCTCAA
>JAKJEP010000073.1:11743-12034 GCA_022705365.1 Planctomycetota bacterium
CCCGCCGCATCCAGACATTTGCCTGTTTCTTTTTAAGGGTCGGATTGAAAGCAAATATTCTTCCCGCCTTTCTTGCTCTGCGGCAGCACCCAGCGGCAGATCACAACCAAGGGCCAAATCCGGATTATATTCGAACGGCAAAAAAATTAGAAGAATTCCAGGTTATAACGGACCATACCAAGTTGCCGCTATAAACAGGCGATATTCGGATTGCGGGCGGCGGCGGTTTCGTCCAGCCGGCCCACCGGCGTAGTTACCGGGGCCGCCTTCAGCTTCTCCGGTTCCGACCGG
>JAKJEP010000074.1 GCA_022705365.1 Planctomycetota bacterium
GTTAGAATGGCTCGGTCCAGACTACATCACCCGAGAAGAACTGGCCATAAGGGGGTACAATGTACCCTGGCTTCCCTGTTCCCAAAGACAGGTGGAAAGAAACCGAAAGACAAGAAGGGAAAAGACCAGTCCGCTGCCTGGCGAGGGGAAAAACAGCCGATACATGGTTGCGATGCATCCTCTGTCTGCCCTCCCTTTTGCCATTCGACAGGAATCATTCGAAACAACGGTTTACCGGCATTTCCGCCTACACGGCCAGCTCCTTGCGCTGGTGGCTCATCTGGGCTTTGAGGCGGGCCAGAATGGAGGAATGCATCTGCGAAACCCTGGATTCGGATAAATCGAGAGTGGCCCCGATCTCCTTCATGGTCATTTCCTCATAATAGTAAAGCACCAGAATCAGCTTTTCGGCACGGGTCAGGCCTTTTGTCAGCGAGCTTTTCAGGTCGCGTTTCTGGATTTCTTCCAGCGGATTTTCGCCCCGTTTGTCCTGCAGAACATCAATTTCACAGACATCTTTCTGGCTGTCGGTTTCAAACCATTTCCGGCTGAGGGAGACCAGGGAAACGGCTGTGGCGTCGCGTTTGAGCTTGGAAAACTCCTCCCTGTCAATCCCCATCCGATGTGCCAGCTCCTCATCCGTGGCGGACCGGCCCAGCTCCGCTTCGAGGATTTTGGATACCTGGTCGAGTTTGTGCGCGCGGGAACGCACCAGACGCGGAACCCAGTCCATGCTGCGCAATTCATCCAGAATCGCACCGCGGATGCGCGGCGCGCAGTACGTCTCGAACTTGACGCCGCGGGTTAAATCGAAGGCTTCGATGGCGTCGATCAGCCCGAAAATCCCGGCGCTGACCAGATCGTCCAGTTCGACCTCATCGGGCAGCTTGGCGAAAATACGCTCGGCGTTGTACTTAACGACATGCAGATATTGCTCAACCAGGAAATTCCGCAGATCGCGGGTATTTTCCTTCTTGAACTCCTGCCAGATTTTCAGGATTTCATCCTGTGTTTTTCTTACTTTTTGAGTCTTCTCCATGACTTCTACTCTTCTTTTTGTAGTTTTCACCATCGCAATTCACCTGTATTTATAAATTGGGTTAATGGAATTTGTAAATCTCCAATCGTTTCTGCCCTGCTATCAGGTAACCTGAGGACTTTTTTCGCTCCGCGTTTCGGGTTGGCCGGCTCCGTCCGGCACGGGATTATCCCGTTCGTATTTTTCCTGAATGGCCTTGGCTTCAGTTTTGAAATTTTCGTCGATCACTTTTTGTCCCAGGACCGATAACAAACAGCCGAAGATATAAAAAAGAACCAGCACAACAATGGCCCGCTGGACAACGGTTACAAAGGGATTATCGACCCAGAGTCCGATAATCAGAGTCAGGCTAAAGCCTAAAAAGGCCATTCCAGCACCACAAAGCTGTGTCGGCAACTCAACACCTCATTTTGTAAGGTTTTCAGATCATTTTTCTATCGGTCTGATAACAGGTCCGATTTAAAACGAAAGTTAGAAAAACCAGTTGACTACTTTCTTAAAAAAGCCATCCTGTTCCGCCGCCACCTCGGCGGAGCGATTCCATTTGCCAGCCAGGGCCATAAAACAAAGGCTGGCCTGACAGCGCGGGTAGGCTAGCACGACCGGTTCCCGCTGCTTGACCGCCTCGACTACGTGGTCGTCCCGGAGGATGTAACCGGCGTCATACACGATAACGGATAGGAACTTCTGGGCCACCCCGGCAATCCGCTGATAGACGCTTTTGGCTTCCTGGCGGCTCTGGGCCATATTGACCAGTAGAGAAACCTTGACTCCGCTGCGGTTCTGGGTCAGACATTTGACGACCGCATAGGCATCCGTAATGCTCGTCGGCTCAGGGGTGGTAACCACAAGGGTCTGGTCCGAGGCATCACAAAAACTCAAAACGTTCCGCGTAATGCCGGCGCCGGTATCCAGCACAATTACATCGACCTGACGCTCCAGCCGGGACATCTCCTGAAGAAGCCGCTGCCGCTGGAATTCATTGAGGTCGGCCATCTGGGTCAGACCGGAAGCCCCGCAAATCAGCCGGACTCCCGCCGGCCCTTTCAGGATAACCTCTTCGAGAGTTCTTTCTCCGGAAATGACCTGGGCAAGGGTATGCCGGGCCTTGACATTCAGAATGATATCCAGATTCGCCAGCCCCAGATCCGCATCGACCAGGAGCACTTCCTTTCCGGAGGCGGCCAGGCAAATGGCCAGATTGGCCGCCACATGGGTTTTTCCTACACCGCCCTTGCCGCTGGCAACCGCCAGGACGCGGGCGTTTTTTCGGCTCTCGCGAACCATCAAACGTAATTTTTCCGCCTGATCCACAATCATTGCTTTACTCCAAGCAGACATCTCGCGTGTTTTTGGTACAATCCGTCAAAGCGTATCCTTTCACGCCTGGAAACCGGCCAGGGCATCCGTTCGCAGGTTGTTTTCGTTCCAACCGAGGAGCATCTGGGCCAGCTTTCTTCCATTTCCAACTTCAATATCATCCGGCACATCCTGGCCGGTGGTTACATACGACAACGAAGCATTCACTTTTCTCATCACCGAAAGCACCACCCCGAAACCGATGGCTTCGTCCAGTTTGGTGAGAATCAGGCGATCCACACCGAGAGGCTTAAACCGTTCGGCCGCACTGAGCATATTGCTCTGATGGGAGGTGCCGGAAAGCACCAGGTGAATTTCATGGGGTGCAGCGGCATCCAAAAAGGTTTTCAATTCCTGAATTTTGAGGTCATCGTTCTGGGACCGGCCGGCGGTATCGAGAAGGATCACATCCATATCGGCCAGAACGGCGACGGCTTCCTTGAGTTCGGCGGGGGTCAGCACCACCTTCAGGGGGACATCGATGATCTGCGCGTACATGCGCAACTGATCGACGGCCCCAATTCGATAGGTATCAATGGTAATCAGCCCGACCTTTTTGTTCTGCCGGAGTTTCAGGTTCGCCGCCAGCTTGGCAATGGTGGTGGTTTTCCCCACCCCGGTCGGGCCGATCAGGGCCACCACCCGGGCGGTGTGGTCGGAATTGAGCTGAATCGGGCCGGTGGCGGTAATCATCTGATCGATGATGTCGATAAATCGTTTCCGCACCAGATTCGCATTGAGAAGCTGATTGCCGGTCATTTCCTTCTGGACCTGGGCAACCATCTCGCGGGCGATTTCATCGGCGACTTCCTTCTGAATGAGATCCAGATAGAGGTCGAATAGCTGTTCGGGCATCTGGGGGGCATGAAGCTGCCGCTGTTCCTTGACCAGATTTTCGACCAGATTATGAATTTTGCTGATTTCCTGTTTAATCTCTTCGTTGCCGCGGATGGGACCGGCAAGAATTCCGGCCGCCGTAGCGGAAGAGAGAGGATTTTCCGGAATGCGTGGGGTGCCGGGAAGGGGTTTTTGCGTTTCACTGACAGAATATAACCGGCGCAGACGTTCGGCATTCCGGCTGCGGGCCGCGGGAGCAGGAAGAGATTCCTTCTGTCCCTGCCGCGCGGTCACCTCGACCACGGTTTTGGCACGCAGCCCGAAGAATCCGCCGCGGGAGTAGGTGCGGGTATTGACAATCACGGCATCCGGCCCGATTTCCCGTTTGACCTGGGCCAGCGCCTGGGGCATTGTAGAGGCTTTAAACGTTTTTAATTTCATTGTTGAAGTACCACCATTCCAACAGACTCAATTTGAACACCCTGAACAATTTCATTATACGCCAGAACTACGATATGGGGGATGCTCGGTACGAGCAGCCGGCGAAGCGAGAGCCGGATTTGCGGCGAACAAAGAATCACCGGAAAAGCTCCGACTTCGAGTAATTTCTGCAATTGTACCGCAATGGCATTGACGATCTGGCTGGCCAGCGTCGGCGGCAGCGTAAGGAAGGAGCCGCGTTCGTTCCGTTCGATATGCCGGTTGATGGTATCTTCCAGGCCTGGCTCGAGCGTGATGCAGCGAAGCCGTCCGTCCTCATCGCGGTACTGGCCGCAGATGGTTCGGGCCAGGGCATTGCGTACATATTCGCTGATAACCTCCAGATCCTGTGTACGATGTCCCCAATCCCCGAGTGTCTCCAGGATGGTTTCCAGATCCCGGATGGGAACCCGTTCTTCGAGAAGTGCCTGGAGCACTTTCTGGATATCGCCGGCCTTCAAGGTCCCGCCGACCACCTCCTCGACCAGGGAAGCGGACCGTTCCTTGACGGTCTCCAGCAGCGAATGCAGTTCCTGACGGCTGAGAAGCTCGGCCGCATGGGATTTAATCACTTCGGTCAAATGGGTGGCAATCACGCTGGAGCTGTCCACCACGGTATAATTCATCATTTCCGCCTGTTCCTTGCGGGCGGCCGGCACCCAAACCGCGGGCAGACCGAAAGCCGGCTCGACGGTTTCCTGGCCGGCTATTTTCCCGGTTACAGCGCCGGAATTCATGGCCAGATATTGATCGGCATAGGCTTTGCCGCGGGCCACGGCGACGCCTTTGATCTTGATGATATATTCGCTGGGATCGAGCTGGACATTATCGCGAATGCGAATGCTGGGGACCACGATCCCCAATTCGAGTGCAATCTGGCGCCGGATCATGCTGATCCGGTTCAGCAGATCCCCGCCCTGCTTGGCATCGACCAGGCGGACCAGAGAATAGCCGATCTCCAGTTCCATGCGATCGACGGGAATCAGGCTATCGACCTTTTCCGGTTTGGCGGCTGCGGTGGCCGATTCCTGTTTGGCGCGGATTTTCTTTTCGTATTCCTGCCGTTTGTCCGCCCGGCTGATCACCAGGGCAATTCCGCCGCACCCGGCGCCCAGCGCCAGCAGGGGCAGGGCCGGCAGTCCCGTAAAGGCCAGAATCCCCAGAAAAATACCGGCCACCACCAACGCCTTGGGCTTGGCAATCAGTTGCGTAATCAGTTCTTCGCTGAGATTGGTCTTCGCCGTGGAGCGGGTGACAATCAAACCGGCGGAAATAGAAATGATGAAGGCCGGTATCTGGCTGACCAGCCCATCGCCGATGGTCAGCTTGGTAAATATCTCAAAACACTGCTTTATCGACCAGTGGTACTGCACCATACCCACCGCCAGACCGCCGATGACGTTAATCAGCGTAATAATAATCCCCGCGATGGCGTCGCCGCGGACGAACTTACTGGCACCATCCATCGCCCCGTAGAAATCCGCCTCGCGGGTAATGGCTTCGCGGCGGCGGCGGGCTTCCGGTTCGTTGATGAGGCCGGCATTGAGGTCGGCGTCGATAGCCATCTGTTTGCCAGGCATGCCGTCCAACGTGAACCGGGCTGCCACTTCACTGATGCGGGTGGCGCCTTTGGTAATCACGACAAACTGGATAACAATGAGAATCGTGAAAATAATAAGACCGACGGCCAAAGAATCCCCCGCGACAAAACTGCCAAAAGCCTGAATCACTTTGCCGGCCGCAGCGGTGGCTTCCCCGGGGCGTTCCCCGGCGGTCAGAATCAGACGGGTGGTGGCACAATTCAGGACCAGGCGGAACAGGGTGGTGGCCAGGAGCATGGAAGGAAAAACGGACAATTCCAGCGGCGAGGTGACATAGATGGTCGTCAGCAAAACAACCGCAGAAAAGGCCAGATTGGCCGCCAGCAAAACGTCCATCAGACCCGTAGGCAGCGGGATCAGCATGACAAAGATCAAACTGATGGCCGCCATGGGCAGAAGGATTTCGCGTCCGCCCTGGATGCGGCTGATGATGCTTTGCCTTGCTGTTGCGGTTGCCGTCGTTGCCATATTTACCAGTTACAGTCCTTCCTTACCCGGCTACCGAACGCCGGTATCCCTTCCCTGCCAATTCGAATACATAGGCCAGCACTTCCGCCACGGCCTTATACAATTCCAGCGGCACGTAATCCCCCACTTCACAGGATTTATACAGGGCCTGAGCCAGCGGTTTCCGCTGGACAATCGGAACTTTGTTTTCGATGGCGATCTCGCGAATCCGCTGGGCGATAAAGCCGGCGCCGCGGGCCACCACCTTGGGAGCCGACATGGTGGCATGATCATATTTCAGAGCGATAGCCAGTTCGGTCGGATTGGTAATCACGACATCCGCCTTGGGCACCGCCTGGCTCATCCGCTGCATGGCCAGTTGCCGGGCGACACTGCGCCGCCGCTGGCGCATAATCGGATCGCCTTCCATCCGTTTGAGTTCTTCCTTCACTTCCTCCTTGGTCATGCGCAGATCCTGGCTAGTCTGTATTTTCTGGAAAAAGTAATCAATCAGGGCCAGTATCAGGAGCACCGCACTCATGCGCAGGCCGAGGATAAAAATCAGATGCGCCCCGCGGCCGATGACCTCCGTATAGCTCAGACTGGACAAACCGACCAGCGAGGGCAGGAAATTTTTAATGGTAATGTAGGCAACCGCCGCGACAATCGCAACCTTGCCCAGATTCATGATCAGCCGAACCGCCGTTCGCTTGGAAAACAGCCGTTCAAAACCTCGTAAGGGGGAAATTTTATCCAGCGACGGCGTAATGGGCGTACCGGAGAAAACAAAGCCGACCTGGACCAGATTGACGACGATGGCAACAATCATGAGTATCAGCAGAAACGGAACGATCATGCCCAGTGAATGGCGCACCAGAACCTTCCAGCCCTCGTCCACGATACCCTGTCCGGAAATCGAGACATTCTCGATCCATAAGGATTTACGGAGAATCTCCATGAAACCTTCCAGAATGGCCGGCCCGTAGATGTTCAGGAGGATCAAAGCCGCCAGCAGTCCGACGGCGGCGGATAGGTCGGTACTTTTGGCGACCTGTCCTTTCTCCCTGGCCTCTTGCAGCCGACGCGGGGTCGGGGCTTCTGTTTTTTCTCCAATGTCCGGAGGCATAGTTCCTTCCTAACTAAAGATAGAACCAACTTTTTGCAGCACAACGATCAGATCGTCCTCGAAAACCAGAAACACTGCCGCCAGCGAAGCGATCATCATGATGAACGCCAGGAAAATACGGATGGAAAATCCGGCGGCGAGAATATTCAACTGGGGCATGGTCCGGGAGATAAAACCCAGAGCAATGGTAGCCAGAAAAATGGCAACCAGCGCGGGACCGGCCACACGAATGGCCAGCATATAGGAACCGGTCAGGACCGACACCAGCATAGCGACAACATTGTCTCCAACCCGCGCCCCCATCAGCGGCACGGTCTGGAACGTCTGGACCAGCGACTGGATGAGAACCAGATGCCCGTTAATCAGAACATAAATCACGGTCGCCAGCAGGGTGTAAAACTGGGAAAGAACGTTCGTGGTTATATCGCTGAGGGGATCAATGAGCTGGGCCATGCTGAGGCCCATCTGATGGCTGACCATTTCGATCCCGACTTCCAAACCGGTAAATAATAAGGACAAAGCAAATCCCATCGTGATGCCGATCAGCATTTCCGTACCGACCGCCCAGGCCAGATCGGCCCATTGGGCCGGAATCCACACCGTACGGGGAACCAGAGGAAAAACCGCCATGCTCAAAACCAGGACCAGAAACAATTTAATGCGAACGGGGATCAGCGAGGCGCTCCAGAAAGGCGCCAGGGCCATGATTCCGGCGATGCGGAAGAGCACCAGCATAAAAAGCGGGGCCTGGTCAAATATCAATTGCAAGGGAGCCAGGGGCACGTTTTTCCTTTTCCTTTCCTGTTTTACGGCACCAGCATGGGGCCAAACATTTCCGCGGCGTAGGGAAGCATGATTTTCATCATCCAGGGAAGCAGGGCCGCCGCCGCCAGGGCCATAATGACAATTTTGGGCACGAAGGTCAGAGTCATTTCCTGAATCTGGGTGACGGCCTGAAAGATGGAGATCAGAACCCCGACCACCAGGCCGATTAACAGCAGGGGCGCGGAGATCAGCAGCGTTATCATCAACGCTCTGCGAGCCAAATCCATCGCTACATCCGGTTCCATTCTTTTTTTCCTTTTTCCATCAGCCGCACCGGCTACATCACCGGGTTATTGGTAAAACTGGCCATCAGGGACCCGATCACCAGGTGCCAGCCGTCCACTAAAACAAACAGCAACAGCTTAAAGGGCAGCGAAATCAGGATCGGGGGCAGCATCATCATGCCCATCGACATCAAAATCGAAGCTATCACCATATCGATCACCAGAAAAGGCAGATAAATATAGAAACCCATAATGAAAGCCTGTTTCAGTTCGCTGGTGATGAAGGCGGGAATCAGCGAGGTCAGAGGCACATCCTGCCATTGCAGCGTTTCCTCCTGAATTTTCTGCCGAAGCTGCTCATCCGGACCGGCAAACTCGACAAACAGATAAACATCCTCGGTATTGCCGCAGCTTTCAATCTGGTTAATCATGAACCTGCGCAAATGGACTTTCGTTCGCTGCCAGAATTCCCCCCGGTCAATCCGTTCTTCTTCGGTGGCAGGATTGATATACGGGCTGATGGCATCGGCATGAATCTGTTTCCAGGTGGGCGCCATCACGCAAAACGTCATAAATAGCGACAGCCCGGTAATCACCTGGGCCGGCGGAAGCTGCTGGGTGGCCATGGCCTGCCGCAGTAGCGCCAGAACCACGATGATTCGGGTAAAACAGGTGGTCATGACCAGAATCGCCGGCGCCAGCGAAAGAACCGTCATCAGGATCAGAATCTCCAGCGAGGCCGAGAGCCGGTCGGGTTTGGTCGCATTGTCCACAATTTCGGCAGGATTCAGTCCGGCAGGCCAGGCAGGGGCTGCACCGGGAGTGCCCGCGACCGGCGCCGCATCCGCCGTCTGGGCCGATGCCGCGTTTGCACAGGCGAGAACCGCCATGCAGAAAAGCATCCCTGTTTTGATTTTTGTCATCCGTGACATTCTCAATCCATTGGTTAGAACCGCTATCCTTTGCGATGCAGGTGTATTCTAGTCAATCCTTTTATCTTGTCCAGCAAATTTGTCAATTCTCCCCGGGTCTGGTACCACTGCTGATTCGGGTCCTCCGCATAGTCCCTCTCCGCCGCCGCTCCAACGCCGGGCATACCCTCCGAATATTCCCGGGTTTCACGCCGCAGCAGGCTCCCAAAGGTATTCGTAATCGAATGGGGCCCTTCTTTTTCCAGCCCTGCCAGAATACCGGCAATCTCCTCGGGATTTTCCACGGTATCCAGCGCAGCCATATGATTGGGGCTTACCCCCACCAGCACCAGCCGCTGCCCGAATTTGATCAGGCAAAGGGTCTGCCGGGGATTGATCACACTGCGAGCCAGAACCTCGATGCCCCGGCTGCCGCGATACTTGCCGCCAGACCAGGCGAAACGCCGAAATAAATAGGCCCCGCCCCCGATCACTGCCAGCACCGCCAGCAAAGAAAGAGTCGTCCGCCAGAGGGAAGGAGTTTGCATCCGGCCGGGATCCGGTTGGGTATCCGACGTAGGTAAAATCCGGCGATTGGGTTGCCCCAGTGTTTTTTTCTCCCAATCGAAGGTGTCGGGCTGGGAACTCTTGGCGGAGCCGGGGCCGGCGGGAGAGAGGTCTCCGCTTTCGGGGGAAGCAGCCGGAACCGTCCTAACCGGTACAGCCGCTGGCTTTTCGGTTCGCTCCCCGGAGGAAGGTATTGGGAATGCGGGGGACTCGGCGGCGGCCGGTTCATTGGCCTGAAACGTACCCTGGGCCCAGCCGACGGCGTCAAACAGACCTAAAATCCCCCCAATCATCAGGATGAATCTGAATGCAGATGTATAAAGGACCATGGGTACCTCTTGCCTGGCTTCGTAACGGGTCATTTTTGGTCAGGGAACCATAAGGAACTTGGCTCCGGTTTCTACGGCGAATAGAAACCGGCTTCCTCAGGCCCTGGCTACACGTTCGGTTACTCCTGCAATAATCTCATTGATTCGAACACAAAAATTATCATTTAAAACAAGGACTTCGCCTCGCGCGATCAACTGTTCATTCGCCAGCACATCGACCGGGTCGCCGGCCAGCTTATCCAGCTCCACCACCGAGCCGCTGGTCAGGGTCAGAATATCGTTGACCGCCATTTCGCAGCGCCCCAGCTCAATCTTGACCGTCAACTCCACATCCTTGAGCAGTTCGATACTGCCGGCCGCCGCCTGCTCCAGCATCCCGGTAAAATCCGGCAGTGCCGGTATGTCGCCGGCCCCTTCGGAACCGTTTGCTTCCGCGGGGATTTCCTGTTTCGTACCTTCCGCCGCCGCTGCATCCTTCGCTGCCTCAACGGCAGCCGGCTGCCTGGCGGTTTTCATTTCGGGCTGATTTTCGTTTCCGGTTTTTTCGTCCGACACACTCTACCATCCTTGTCCAGAACTATACTTCATTTCACCAAAGTTCTAAAGAAACTTTTTTCAAAAATTCACTTTTCGTAGCCACTTTTTCCTATGGCCGTCTCTTTTTCCTGCCGGCCGTCCCTGCGGATCTTTAATCCTGAGGGTACGTTTGCCAGGACGGGATCAATACCTCCATAATCAAACCCTCATTCACAATCTTATCCATACTGGCTTTGATCTCCCGCTTGATCACCTGCAAACTGGGATCGCGGAGATGCTCCGGGTCGGACGAAGAAACCAGGGAACGGATTTTGTCCTTGATTTCCGTTTTATGTTCCAGAACCTGGGCCGCCAGAAGCTCCTGCTTTTCCTTCTCGACCTTGGCCGTCACTTCCAGGGTAACCATGATCCGCGAACGCCCCTGGAGATAGTTATCAATATTAAAATTCTCCGCCAAAACCACTTCCCCCATGGTCTTGGTTTGTGATTCCTGGGTATTTTCAATGGCAGTGGTAGCCGCCGCCGGCGAGGGACCGCCCCGAATGGCCGTCACAATCGTGATGGTCCCGCCTTCCAGCAGCAAAACCCCCAGAATCACCAGCAGGGTCTTGATGGGAAGCTTCTTTTTCGGCTTCTGCTCCTCGGGGACCGCGGCAGAAGATTCCGGTTTGGGTTTTTTGTCAGCCATCGATTATATCTCCTTTATTCTCAGCAGGTTGTCCTTGATATTCTTCAACCAGATTCTCCATCACTATAATAGATACTCGTCTATTTATAGCTCGGCTATCCTCGTCGTAGGCTTGAGCACGAACCGGCTCGTTAGCCCCGCAGGCCTCCAGGGTAATTCGCTGCGGGCGAATTCCTTTTTCGACGAGATACACTTTCACCGCTTTCGCGCGGGCGTAGGACAAGTCCTCCAGGCTGGTAAAGGGGTAATACACCTCCGGCGGAACCTGGGCCGCATGGCCCCGAATGCGAATTTTATGATTCATCCCGTCCAGTTCCGGTATAAAATAATCAATCTGTTTTTTGGCCTGGTCCAATAATTCGGCCTTGCCCGACTCAAATCCGACTTTCCCCCCAATGGTGATGGCCAGACCTTCCCGAATATTGGTCACACTGGGATCTTCCCCTTCGATCCCTTCTTCACTGCTTTTGCCAATCTCCGTCTGCCATTTTCGCATAACGATCTGCATCATATTCATATCCATCGTATTGTTCGGCATCGTCTCGCCCGGCACAAAACCGGCCCCGCCCTGATAGCCAAAAGCCCGTTTGATGGATTCCATGACCTTCTGATACCGCTCATTCTGCTTGATCTCACTCATGGAAACCAGAATCACGAAAAAACACAGCAGCAAACCGGTCATATCCCCATAGGTGACCATCCATTCCGGTGCCCCGGCCGGCGGTACTTGTTTCTTTTTAGGCATACCGATTCACCTGCTTCACGATCCCTGCTCTTCCGTTGCCGATGCCCGCAAACTGGGCGGCAGGAACGTCTTCAATTTCTGTTCCACAATCCGGGGATTGTCTCCGGACTGAATACTCATCACGCCCTTGATAATCACCGTTTTGATCAGCATTTCCTCATCGTTGCGCTGCCCCAGCTTGTCGGCCATC
>JAKJEP010000075.1 GCA_022705365.1 Planctomycetota bacterium
GATCACGGGCGGGGGGAGCTGGCGCGGTTTATCGGCAGTATGAAGGAGGGGCTGGAATAGGTAAAATCCAAAAGAGCATACAAAACCGGGATATCAGGTGTTATACCGGTTTAGATTCCCAGGAGTTCGTGTTCGATTTGTTCGAGGGATTTGCCTTTGGTTTCGGGGATGATGCGCCAGATGAAGAGGAAGGTGAAGACACAGATGGCGGCATAGAGCCAGAAGACGTTTTCGCGCATGGTTTTGAGCATGAGGGGGAATAGCTGGGAGACCCAGAAGTTGGTGAACCAGATGAAGAAAATGGCCAGGGACATGGCGCGGCCGCGAAGGCGGGTGGGGTAGATTTCGGAAAGGATGATCCAGGGGACGGCGCCCATGCCGATGGCGAAAGAGGCGACATAGCCCAGGACGCAGGTCAGCAGGAGGATGCCGTGGGGGTGTTCCTGGCGATAGGCGCCGCCGAGGGCGAAGAGGGCGATACCCATGCCGGCAACGGAGAGGAGGAGGCAGATTTTGCGTCCCATGCCATCGACCATGCGAAAGGCGATGCAGGTGAAGACGAACTGGGTCAGGCCGATGAGGACGGTCTGGGTCATGGCGGAGGTGCGGTCCAGGCCGGCGGAGACAAAGATGCGCGGGGCGTAATACATGATGACGTTGATACCGGTGGCCTGGCAGAGGATAGAGAGGCCGATGCCGATGATGAGGACACGGGTATAGCGGGGCTGGAACAGTTCCTGGAACCGGCCCTGTTCGTGGGAGAGGGTTTCCCGGATGGCGGCCAGTTCCGTTTGGGCGTGGGAGGTGCCTCCGATGCGGGCCAGGACGGCCAGTCCGCGATCGAGGAATCCCTGTTTGATCAGCCAGCGGGGCGATTCCGGAACGAAATAGAGGGCGGCCCAGAAGAGCAGGGCCGGGAGGGTTTCGGAGCCGAACATCCAGCGCCAGCCGGCCCGGACGTTCCACGGGGTATCGCCGGCGGCGGCGATTTGGGCATTGACATAGTACACAACGATCATGCCGGTGAGGATGGCGATCTGGACCAGGGTGACGAGCCGGCCGCGGATTTTTTCCGGGGCGATTTCGGCGATGTAAAGAGGGGATAGGACCGAAGCGGCGCCGACGCCGATACCGCCGATGATGCGGGCGAGGCTGAGCTGGGTGAGGTTCATGGGGATGGCGGAGCCGAGGGCGGAAACCGTGTAGAAGATGGCGGCCAGGAGGAGGGCTTTGCGTCGGCCGAAACGGTCGCTGAAATAGCCGGCTGAAGCGCTGCCGATGATGCAGCCGACCAGGGCACTGGCGGCGGCCCAGCCCAGTTCCAGATCCGTTAGTTGAAAGCGTTCCTGGAGGAAGTCGGTGGTGCCGGAGATGACGGCGGTGTCGTAGCCGAATAAGAAGCCGCCCAAGGAGGCGACGGTGGTCAGGAAGACCAGATAGCGAGTGTTTTGACGGTCCCGGTTCGGTGCGAGGGTATTCATAGGATTTTGTGTCATTTTTTTTGTTAGATCAATCCAAGGTTACGAGAATGAGTGGATGATAACGGAATTCGGGCGGGGGTCAAAGTTTAATTTGCCGGGATAGAGATATTCAAAACGTAAAACAGTGTTTTTGACCCCCTCCCTCACGGTCGGGGCTTGGATAAGACAATTTTTAGAGGTTGCCTTATCCTTTACGATGGATCGAACTGGGGTACTGGAAGTTGTTCACCGTCTTTCAAAGAAGATTGAAAGGCAACAATACCGGGTACGGTCATCGCCAGGGATTCATATAAATCCGGCTGGGGTTCCCGGTCTTCCAGAAGAGTGTTGATAATCTCCGCGGAGATAAAAACGGCTGATCCACCATGACCGGAGGCATGTTTCATTTGTTCAGGAATCATATCCGAGGTTTCCACATAATTGGGTATTTGAACTTCGCCTCCCGGGATTTGGACAGCCCCATGAACTCCAGGATTCGGCATATATAAGGATAAATCCGTGCCCAGCCAATTGGCGCGTTCGCCCTCCGATTTGGTTATAAGAAAACCATTGCAACGGCATATATGTCCCTTGTTGGTGCGCATGATGGACGCTTCATTATAAAACGGATTCTTATACAGATTATCCGTACACCATAAGCTGTCATCGCCCCAGCCAAGGGAAGAAACTTTCGTGATGCGCTCTTTCGAAATTCCCACCACATAGGACAAAGCATGGGTAGGATACATCATCATCGGCAGACCCCAACGCCAGGGTTTGGTATCGCCGGGGGTAATGTTTTTATATACCCAATTCGTGCCATTTCTTATACTTTCCCGGTTAATATCATGATAATATTCACATTCGGTATAGACCAATTCGCCAAAGGCGCCTTCTCGATATAAATTCCGCGCAAAAATGGATTCCGGCCGCCAATAATATATTTCATGCCGGTGCGTTCCTTGACTTCTTTCAGCAGGGCGGCTTCTTCCAGCGTAAAACAGGCCGGACAGGCCACGATGACGTGCCAACCGTTTTCCATGCACATTTTGGCATGTTGGGCATGACGGTTGCCGCCGGAAAATACAGCAACCACATCAATGTCCCTTGATTTTTGGATCATTTCTTCCAGCGAGCCATATACCTGATCGCATTGATAATACTTTTTCAAATTTTCCCGCAATTCCGGTATCAAATCCGTAACACCGGTAATTTTACAATTCGGATGTTCATGCCAATGGAACGTTGCGCCAAAATTACCGCCTACCACTCCCATCCGAATCGTTTTATCGGATTTGCCCGGATAAGGAGTGCCCGCCTGTACCAACCTGGCACTCAATGCAGCCAGAGCAGCGGAGCCGGTAAAATGTAAAAAACTGCGGCGAGAAATTTTGTTTCCGGATGAATATGCGAATTATTTTGACCTTCTTTTTTCATGAAAATATTCCTTTAAAAATATATGTGCTTATCATACATAAAGGTATCTGGTTCGCCGCCACAACGCAACAAGCACATGATCGGCGGTTGCGATGGTTTTATGGCCAGGATTAATTTTTGGATTTTACATAGGCGTCCAGGGCATACAAGGCCATCGAGGCGGCCACATTGGCATTGTACCAGTTGAAGCCGGTTTCTGGGTCCGAGACGAGCTTGCCGTCCTGATAGTAGCGCATGCCGAGGGTGGAGAACTGGCCGTCGTCGAACTGGAGGGCACAGATGGCGTTGGCGGCGGCCCGGGCCTTGTCCAGATAGATGGGCTCGCCAGTGGCCTTATGCAAGGCGATGAGGGTACGAACCCAGTGGCCGGTGTGGGCCTCCATGGGGTACCAGCAGACATATTGTTCAAAGACGAGGGGTCCTTTGACGGGGACGATTCCCTTCACCGGGTGGATGAAGGATTCGCTTTCCGAGCTGAACACCACAAACTGATCCTCCAGATAACGGTTGAGACGCTGGGCCAGGGGGACAAAGGAGGGGTCTTCGTCATGGTACTGGCAGAGGAATTGCGTGAAGAGCTGGGCTTGAAAGCTGGAGAGATTCGAGAACGTCGGCCAGAGGGAGACATCCTCGAAGACGCCTTTCCAGTGGTGGGAGGTACAGACTGCGGCGATGGTCCAGTTGACGGCCCGCTGGGCGGCCATCGACAGGTCGGGATCGAAATAATAGGGTTCCAGGGCGCGGACCAGGGCGGCGAAATCACCGGCGGCCGGGGTGTAGTGTTCGCTGACCACACCGGTTTCGGGATGCAGGCGGTAGGGGAAACTGCCGTCTTCCCGCTGGAATTTGGCGGTGGTTTTGGCGATATGAATGGCATAGTCAAGATACGGCTGGTGTTTGGTTGCGCGGTAAAGGTCCACATACCCCAAGGCCAACAGAGCACCCCGCAAGAGGGTGATATCGGCACCTTCGGTGAAAACGGGGGACTGGTCTGAGCCGGCGAATTGGCCATTGGTGATGGTGGTGTAGGGAAAAAGTGGCAGAGCACCGCGATCCGGCAAGCGGTTTTTCAGCCCCCAGTCACCACAAATCCGCGCCAGACGCAGAGCCTCGGCGCTTTGGAGGCCGCCGCGATCGACATAGGCGAACAAGGCCCAGATGTAATAATTGAGGGTGATACCGGGGTAGCCCATGGGGTAGCCGTCGGGG
Source organism: Planctomycetota bacterium (assembly GCA_022705365.1). Classification (GTDB taxonomy): domain Bacteria; phylum Planctomycetota; class Phycisphaerae; order Sedimentisphaerales; family SM23-30; genus JAKJEP01. The sequence continues at coordinate 4,107 of JAKJEP010000075.1, forward strand.
AAATTACCAATGTAGGAATCTTGTGTTACGGTGGGTGAGGCGCAGGACCAGATCCAGACCGGCACGTTCGGTTCACGATAGGGAGCCTTGCCGTTCCAGGCGGTGTGAATGAAATACTCCATATTGCGGTCGGCAGCGCCGCGCCAGTCGGCGTCCGGTTCTTTCAGGCCCTGCCAGTCGGGAGCCTTGACGCGGATGGTGTTTTCGGAGGCAAGGGTATTGCCCGCGGTATCCAGCCATTGAATATCCAGGGTGAAGATTTTGTTTTCCATTTGCGGCCAGACTTTTTCCAAGCTGAGGATGGGGGCGCCGAATTCCACCTTCCAGCTTTGTTTGCCCTGTTTTACTTCGGCGATATAGTGGGCGGCATCGGGCCTGGGCAGCAGTTTGAAGGTGGGGGCATCGATGAACTGGCGGCTGCCGGCATTCCAGCTTACGATTTTGGTGGGCCGGATATTGCCGTTCCAATTCCGCAAGTAGTCAATCAGGGCAGTCCGGTCCTCACCGGCCGGCTGGGATTCCTTTTCCGCCGCCCCCGCCGTGGGCATGGACATAGCAACTATGGCTGCCGCCCAGAGGAGGAGGCCTGCTTTTCGAGCCCTTGTTCGGTAAAATGGAAGGTTCACATTGGTAATCCGTTTTGCGTGCTGGACAGGTTGGTTCATTGTTTCTACTCCATGCTTTTAGTTTTCAGGCAAATGCTCGGTTTTCCTGGGCGGCAAAAGTCTTTTGTGATGCAGGTATTTACACATCAACAAGTTATAGCCGCTATTGTAACAGAATGGTCTGGTTCGGCAACAATTTTGAACACCAAATATTGAAGTTTTCATGACCTCTGGATGAAAAATATTGTAATGAGAGGTGTAAAATGATAGGATTTCCGTATGCCAAAGGAAGAAGCAGGAATCGATGGTTTTACGTACTTATCCGAATCGCAGGAGTTTCTGGAGTTTGTAAAAATTATTCGGGATCTGACGGGGATAGCGGTGGGTTTGTGTTATCCCACCGATGTCTCCAAAGGCAAACCATTTTACCAGGAATCCGAGCTCAACCCGATCTGCCAGTTGATTCGCTCTAACGCAGATGGGAGAGCTGCCTGCAATAAAACGGACAGCATCAACTGCCAGCAGGCGTATTTGCTCAAACATGCGGTTCGCTATTATTGCCATGCCGGGCTGGTGGATTTTGCGATACCGATCTATTTGAAAGGCAATCATGTGGCCACCATTTCCTGCGGCCAGGTGCTGGCGGAAGCCCCCAGCCAGAAGGGATTTGCCCAACTGCTTCGCCATTTGAAGAAGATTATGACAGGTACGGAGATTGATACGAAAGCCCTGCGGAAGGCCTATTTAAATTCTACGTATATGTCACCGGAAAAACTGGACAGCACGTTTAAGCTGCTCACGCTGATCAGTGAATATTTTTGCGAAATGGGCTATCAGCTCAATCTGGCTTCCCACAACCATTCTTGTCCTGAAATCCATGCGGCCCGGCAGTATATCCAGAAGAATTCGGATAAACCGATCAAACTGCGGGAGGTGGCGGATTATGTGGGTTTTTCCCAGGGGTATTTCAGCCGCCTGTTCAGCAAGGTTACCGGCGATTCCTTCACGAGCTATGTGCAGAAAACCCGGATGGAACGGGCCAAAAAACTTTTAACCGAAACCAATCTGTCGGTTACGGAAATTGCCTTTCAGGCGGGTTTCAGTTCGATCCAGTGTTTCTATCAGACTTTTCATAAAGCGGAGAACTGTTCCCCCAGCCAATACCGCAAAAACCGGGAAAAGACGGAATCGGGGCGGCAGTAGCCGGCGTTTAGATTCTGCGGGGGGCTGTCTCTTAAATCATTATCTGAAAGGTCATTAAATATTTAAAATATGGTAATCAGAATTGTTGTTTGGAAGGGATCAATATACGAAAATAACCATAGACACTCCAATAGAGTTTTAAAAGCGATGCACGTGATATCGTTGTTGAGGTGTTATTAATACTGGAGGACTGTAGAATGAAATTCTGGAAGTGAGTCAAGGGATTCCGATACTTTGTGTGTATTTTTTTTGTAAGTGAGTGGACTTTTATTGAATGGAGGATCTTGAAATGGAGAAGAAGATTATGAAATCGTTACTAATCCTGATGGTTGTGTTTCTGATCATGGGGGTGTTACCCCAGTCTGGTATGGCCCAGAATCCCTCGGATAATCCGGTACTGCTGCACCGGTGGAGTTTTAACGGCTCTTCGGATCCGGGTACCTGGCCGAGCGATCCGAATGATCCGGCCCATCCATGTAATGATTCCGTGGGAAATGCCAATGCCGCACTGTTCGGCACGGCCAAGATCACGGATAATGCGCTGGATTTATCTGCCAATACGCCGGGTACCAATGAAGTGACCGATCCGAATAATAGTGGATGGGCGGCAGTGTCGATGGCCAGCACCCTGTCGTTTCTGACGGATGGTTTTACCATCGAAGCGTGGGTTTATCTGGATGCCCATTCTAACAGTTCCCGCATTCTGGATTGCGGGGAACTTAATACGTATGATGAAATCTGGCTTTGTGAGGGTAATCCCGACGGGATTAACGGCGGATACTATAATGATGCTTTTGATGGGGAAACCACCTTTACAGAACCGGTGGCTGTGGGAGCCTGGCATCATATGGTCTATACCAGTTCGAAAACGGTGGGTGAAGCCAAGTTGTATCTGGACGGAACCCTGGCGGCATCCGCAGCTATCGCTACCGCTCCTTCGGATCTGTCGCCGCTGACGGTTTGCTATCTGGGACGCTGCTATATTCCCGGCTGGGCTACCGGCGGACTTCTCAAAGGCAAGATTGATGAGATGCGGATCTATGGAGAAATGATGACCTTCGACCGGGTGATCAGCAACCGGCGCTGCGGTCCGGATGCGATGGACTGTACCCTGGGACCGATCACCTGCCAGGAAGTCCTGGATGCCGGGTATAGTTTGCCCTATGATTTCAATGGCGACTGCTCGGTGGATGTGGCGGATTCCGCGATGTTTATCGGCAACTGGGCCAAATGCATTGACCCGTCCGACGAAAACTGTGACAAAGTTCTGCCGGATTATCCTACCGACGATCCGGTTTTACTGCATCGGTGGAGTTTTAACGGTTCTTCGGACCCGGCTACCTGGCCGAGTGATCCGAATGATCCGGCCCATCCGTGCCATGATTCGGTTGGCGGTGCCGGCGCGGCGCTGTTCGGAACGGCAAAAATTACGGATAACACCCTGGATTTATCTACTAACACCCCACACAAAAATGAAGTAACTGATCCGAACAGTGGCTGGGCCACGGTTGGTATGGGTGGTACCTTGTCGTCCCTGACGGATGGTTTTACGGTTGAAGTTTGGTTTTATCTGCATGATTGGTCCACGTATGGACGTGTTCTGGATTGCGGGGAAACCAACCAATGGAATGAGATTTTCTTAAGCGAAGTAGAGAATGGAGGACATGCCGGAGGATTCGACGCAGGTTTCTATAAAGATGGTTATGATGGTGATATATTTGATCACAGTTTTACACCGCTGGTTTATAACACCTGGCATCACGCAGTCTATACCCGATCGAAATCTTTGCATCAAGCCGTTCTGTATCTGGATGGGGAGCCATATGGAACAATAAGAACCCCTGATACGCCTATTGACCTTGCTCCCGCGGACCTGCAGCCGCTAACCTGCTATCTGGGGCGCTGCTATGTTCCCGGCTGGGCTGTCGGCGGGCTGCTGAAAGGCCAGATTGATGAGATGCGAGTCTATGGCGATATGATGTCAAAGGCCAGGGCCAGAACCAACTATCTTTGCGGACCGGAGGAAATAAACTGTCCGCTGGTAATCGGCTGTCAGGATGTTTTGGATGAAGGCTTTAGTTTAACCTACGATTTCAACAGCGACTGCCGGGTGAATCTGGAAGATTTTGCCCAGTTTGCGGCGGAGTGGCTGCGGTGCATTGTTCCCACAGAGGAGGGCTGCGAGAAGCCCTGGCAGTAAGCCATCTGTCCCAGGACGGTTTTTAAATGAATTGAATATTCATTAGGATAGAGGTATTGGAAAAAGCCTTTATCAGAATCCTTGTAAACCAGCAGGCACGCGATCAGCGATCTGCTGGTTTTCTTTTTAAAGAAAAAGGACCGGAGCTATTCCCTATGAAGAAAAGAATTATGCTAATCTTTGTTTTCCTGATTGTGCAGAGGATTGGTATTGTTTCCGTTGCCGGGCAGGAAGATTGTGAAGAATTTGTATCGCCAACGGCGACGGTAGCGATTCATGTTTCCGAAACCACCAAAGCGTTGTGGAATTCCCTGGGTTCGCCGCATAATGAGTGGAAAATGTGGCATATATACGGTTTTCTGATGGAACAGTTTCGTGCGGATGGAACTCCGTTTGCGGTGGTTTCGGATGCGGACATTGATGCAGGACTTCTCATGAACGGGGGTGAACCTCGTTACGCGATTATCTTCAGCCTGGCTAATGATTGCATTTCCAATGAAACGGCTTTGAAAATCAAAGAATTTGTTTTTGCCGGCGGCCATACGTTTGCCGGCTCAACCTCGTGGACGCGTAATGAAAATGGAGTCCTTCGCAATTCTCCTATTGGCAAATTTTTTGCGCTGTCCACGGAGATGGGTCTGATGGCAGGAGTGCCGATTCTGATCGGAGATTGTAAACGGACCGGTGTGGATAGTCCGCTGGTTTCCCACCTGGAAAATGACCCAGTGGTGCGGGGATGGAAACTGGCAAGAAATGCCGGGGCAAACGGTTTTTATCATCCGACCCATTGGGCCTTGCAGGTGCAGGCTACCACCGCCACCGTTTTGGCTGCCACCGGAAATGGGAATCCCATTCTCACCACGCACCGGTATGGAAACGGCTGTTTTATCTATCACAGTGAGTTTAATCCGCTGGCGGGCTATTCCATGCATACGGTAGCGAATTTTACCTATGGTTTTTATCGCAAAGCCATCGAGGAGGCACATGCGGAATTGGCCTGTCCCCTGGTTCGGTTAGGGGCCTGGCCCTGGCCTTATGTAGCCGGTTTCATGACCCGTCATGATCACTTCAGCAACTTGGGATTTGATGGCATTGCCGGTAACGGAGATGACAGCGAGGTGGCCAGGATCGAGGCATTGCACGGTGTACATGGATCTCATTTACTCAGGACCAATGTTGCGTTACCTAACAGCGGCCAAAGCTGCACCGATCCGGACTATGGATCCGTCTGTGACGAAACCGTACGAATTAACCTGCTGGTCATGGATGCTCTCGGTGCGGAAATCGGAAGCCATACAACCGATGAATCCGTGGAACCTTCCCAGGCAAATGTAGCACAATCGCTGAATCGGTTGGAGGCTTTCCTGGGGTATCGTCCCAATACCTTTGTGGCTCCGGGCGGATGCGGCTTCCGCGACACAACTCTGGCAGGACTGGTTAACGAAGGGATCCTTGTTTCGGGAGATATGGCGTTTGGACCCCATCCGCACTTTGCGTTGCGTATTGACACGGCTGCAGAATACAACGAGGCGGCCAGATGGCCTCTGGTCGAAATCCCCGCAACCGGCTATTATAGTACTCCTGATAGTGGGGCGTTTGCCGGCGGTATTTTCGCCCACGAAATCACCTCGAATCCGCCGGCCTGTAATAATGACGGAACGGTACGAAACTGCATGGAAAAGGCAGCCGATTTCCAGTATAATCTGGGTGGACTAATCAATCTGTATGATCATATCGGTGATACGAGCCTGGCTAATCCCACTGCAGAGCAGTTCACTGCTTATATTGACTATGCGCAGTCACTTCCTTACGTATATACTACGAGTATGCTCGATATTCACCAATGGTGGCTTCGCCGCGACGCGGTACGATTGAGTACAACCTATATAACGGAACCCGATCCACAGATTAACATCGAGGTAACGTGCACGGATGATTCCGGACCTTTTAGCGTAGAAGTGGATTTACCCTGGCCCGGTGGTGCGGCGGTAACGGTCAATGGCGCGGTATCCGGCGAATATGTACTATATGGTAACAGGATACGGGTCAAGGCAACGGCACCTTCGCAAGTGGTACTTACCCCTGCCCCGGTGTGCAGGGAAACGATAAGAGGCGATCTGAGCGGCGATTGCGTAGTGGATTTAGCCGATTTTGTAATTTTATTTTCCCAATGGCTCGAGTGCCGAATAGAACCATCTGATTCCTGTTTTGTTCCGTAGTTTATTAGTAAAAACTCATTATTGAAATTTTACAAGAAAGGGGGTCAGAATGGAAGTCCAGAGGCGGTAGCCTTCATCGTTGAGGTGAAGGCCGTCGGGCTGGAAGAGTTCGGGGCGGGGTTGACCGTCGGTGCCCAGCATAGGAAAAGTAATGTCGATAAACTGCATGCGCGGGGCGGCGGCGCAGTAGTCGCCGATGAGATGGTTGGCGGCATTCATTTGAGGCCAGAGGTTCCAGCGGGCTAGGCTGGGCTTGATGGCAATATAGAGGATTTTGGTTTGGGGCAGGGAGCGGCGAATTTTAGCGGTGAAGGACTGAAAGTCGGCCAGGAGCATGGCGGGGGATTTGCCGGAGGCGATGTCGTTGTCGCCGGCGTACAAGACAATGGTACGCGGGGCATAGGGGAGGATAATGCGGTCGGCGTAATATTCGGAATCGACGAGGAAGGAGCCGCCGAAGCCGCGGTTAATGGTGGTGAGGCCGGGGAAGGATTTTTGGGTGTCCCACAGACGAATGCTGGAACTGCCCACGAAAAGGATGGCGTTTTGGGGTGGGGCCTGCTGTTCGTCCTGGCGGGTGAAGTTATCGATATCCGGCTGCCATCGCTGGGGCTGAGGAAAGTCAACGAGGGATTGGCGGTGCAGGGAAATTTGTTCGGGAGTCAGGCGAGAGGGATCGGAGCAGCCGGGAAGGGCGATTATTGCCAGACAAAAACAAAATAACCAATACATAAATTTTTTAGAGTATATCATGTAATGTAAGGTATGTAATGGGTTTGTTACTGTCAATAAGAATAAATTGCCCAAACCTGGCAATTTTTCGCATGAGAGTCTTGTGGAAATTTTTCCCTTAACAAATCACGAATGTGCAAGGATTGATCGAAATCACCAATTAATCCGTTGGATAAAATATAGCGATTCATTAGTCCTTCTTCATCCGTTCCCCAATTCGTAATTAAGGACACATCACAATAACCATCTATGATGTCATATCCCAGTAATTGTTTTTTCGAAAGGTAACTTTTTCCAGCTCGATCTCCACACTGACGAGAACAGAATTTTTATGGTTGCGTAAAATCTTTTTTGCATAATCAAGATGTGTAATCAGGCTTAATTTGAAATCTTCATTCACACAATGATTCCAGTCTTCCTTGGATGCAGGCTCGAAAAGATTCGGTCTGAGAATACCATCTACTGAGTCAAAAGATGTCAATTGCAATCCCCTCCAATGGAGATACTTTTTCCATTTATCTCCATCCTCAGGACCAAATCTTTCAATAATTTTGTAGTACATAGCAATATTATAAAAGCCCAACAGCAATATGAAATTTTGGCTATTTTTCGATGTAGGCGAATTTTCGTTCGTAGTCGAGGATCATGCCGCTGCGGAAGGATTCGTAGGGTTCGCACCGGACTTCGAGGGGGGCGTGGGTGTATTTGGCGATGGCCTTCGCGAATTTTTTATTTAGCACAGGCTCGGCGGAAACGCCGGGGGAGAGCTGGATGCGGACCAGTCCCTGTTTATCGCCGGGGTAGAGGCGGAAATTGGCTGTGATAAGTGGGACTAGTTC
>JAKJEP010000076.1 GCA_022705365.1 Planctomycetota bacterium
CGGTACTTCGCCATCCGCAGCAGCGCCTTGCTCGGAATGCACCCCACATTCATGCACTCCCCGCCCACCTTATGCTTCTCAATGGCGCAGACCTTCAGGCCCATCTCCGCCCCCATGATCGAAACGGCCATCCCTGCCGGTCCTAAACCGATGACAATCACATCATATTCATATTTCATCTGTTTTCCTCGCTATCGGTTGTTTTACACAAATGATAACCGACAGCGAGGAAAAATACAAACCGACATTCGGGAATTTGATTTAGTATCCCATCGCTTTCAACTGTTCCTCAAAATCAGCGGGCAGGTCCGCCACCGGCTGGTCGAGGTCCCGGGCAGCATAGTTGAGCATATTCCGCAGCAGCCGTTCCGCCGGGGGAATCGAACCGAGATTGCCGCGAATCCATAGGGTATTGAGAATAAAACTGCCGGCGCCCAGTTTCTGAACCGTTACCGTCAAAGCGGAGGTATAGCCCAGCGAGGCACAGATACTGCCGGCAACTGCCTCGGCCGGAATTTCCTGGCCATACCAGACTTCGTTGGGGATCAGTTCGCGGTAAATTGTGAAGTCCAGTAATGCACCGCTTTGCAGACCGTCGAAAATCGGATGCTTTTTCGCCCAGTCATCGGCCAGATACAACCAGCGGGAAATTCCGCCGATACCACCCTTGTTTTTCAGCGGCACCCAGCGGGTGGAATTGTCACCATCTTTGAATACGGAGGGCGTCAGGAATACCACCGAACTGCCGCGGGCAATACGGGTGGCCAGGTCGCGGAAGGCCTCCGCTCCGCCCGGAGCCTGCGGCTGGCCGGAAACGAGAATCAACTGCCGCTGATCGGCAACCGCCGGATCAAATTTGCGCGTTTTGATTCCACGGCTGTTTAGCCATTGTTCCAGTTCCCCATCGTCGCCCCACAAAACCACTTCCTTCGCAACCGCTGGCATATCCGCCGGATCGGTCACATAAAAGACCGCCCGCCCGCCAGCCGGCGCTCCGCCGTTTTGCATATTGGCCAGGAAGCGATATTTACCGGAGGGGCCATCGACGGGGATTTTCTCGCTGGAGAAGGTGATGGCAAAGGGAGGTTCCTTACCGTCCTGCAGGCCGGGCACTTCAACCTCGATGGTTTTGTCGTAAACAGGCTCGTTATTAGGCCCGACTACCTGAAGCCGTACCGGATATTTGCCCGGTTTCAGGGCGTCTTCGTTGGCCAGCACCGCATCCAGTTGGACCATCGCACCGCGATAGAGATTCACCGGTTCGGCAAACAGGCAAAGCCGCAGTTTGGCCGTGCCATCAAACAAGGCATCGACGGTTCCCGGCTTCAGTTCCCGAAACGCCGTCGTCAAGCCTTCCGCACAGGAAGGAGTCCCCTGATCTACGGTACCAGTCATACTATGGGCTACGATGTTGGGATTAGCGCGAATCGCGTTCCAACCCTGCAATCGCTGTTCCGCCATGCGGGCCAGCGACTGATCGAAATAATCCTCCGGATTGGCAAACGCTTCCTGCATCTTCCAGTTCTGCCAGTCATTCATAAACTGTCCCAGGTAGCTGTTCAGCATGGCATAATCTTCCGTGTGGGCGCCGTTGTACTGCTGATACAGCCGCACCAGACGCGGCAGATGGTTGGCCGAGCCGATGCCATATTCGGAAATAAAATACGGTTTGGGCGGATTGCCGACCGTGCGGAGGAATTCAATATCACCGGCCAACTGCGGCACGCGGCGGTACGGATGCTGATCGTCCAGCACACCCTCCCATTCTGTGGAACCGGGGTTGCTCAGGCTGCCGATACCGGCTTTGGTTTCCGATTCACTTTTATCCAGCAGCGCAAAAGCCGCCGGATCCGGTTTTTCCGCACCGGGCAGGCAGCCGTAGCTCCATGCACCGTTGGGATTATTTTTCAAGGTGAAATCCTTTACGACATCATAGGTTTTTCCCTTGCCGGAGGTAATGGTCATCTCCAGGGCTGTGGTGTCGCTGTAGGGACTGCCGTTACCGATCCCAACTACGACATCAATAGTCTTGCCTTTCTTGAGGTCCAGCTTGCCGGTATATTCCGCCGTGTTGCCCTGGCCGCTTACATTCAGAAAACCTTCAAAAACCGCCTTGCCATCGCTGAAGATATGGATATCGGAGGTCGTGGTATTCGCGGCAATACCGGTAAATTTCGCGATGATTTCATACGAATCATCTGCCGGGCAGGTCCAGCGCAGCACGCTGTATTCCCCGTTGATCCCCGGATGGAGGGCGAGCTGCCCCGGCGCCCAGGTCGTACCATCAAAAGTAATGGGTTTGTCAAGACTGTTGAAGGTAATATTGGGAACCAGCAGGGATGCGCTGCGCCAGGTTGCCGGTCCGAATACTCCGCTGCCCTTGGTGAAACCGTCAAACCGGCCGCTGTTCAGCATCACCAGCCGGCTGTTGTCATATTTGCGCACTTCAGGCAGCAGAGAAACGGCATGCATAAAGACCGGGTTTGCCACCGTTTCGTTCAGCAGTCCCCACATCACGACGCTGGGGTGATTCCGGTCCCGCTGAATCATACCAAAGGTGGACAGATTAAACCGTTCGGCCATTTTGTCCGAGTGGTTCAGACACCAGGCGGCAGCCGCCTCCTCATAAACCATCAGGCCGATCTCGTCACAATAATCCAGATGCGGTTTCAGGGCCACACCCGATATATATCGAATCGCATTGAATCCCATCGCCTTGACATTAAGCAGATCCCGCTGCAGCAAATCCGGCGAAGGCGGCAGATGAATCCCGATCGGAAAGGAATCCCCCGTATGGGAACACTTCAAAAACAGCCGCTTGCCGTTCAGCCGGAAATACCCGTCCGCAAACCGAAAATCACGGAATCCGCAGCGGGTGGAACTTTCATCAAAAGCTTTCGAGCCTTCCTCGCTGATCCGGATCGACAGCCGGTACAAATACGGATCGTCCACATCCCACAAACGCGGGTTGTCAATTTTGATCTGCGACTGAATTTTATTCTCACCCACCTTAAAAGTTTGTTTCTCCTGTTGCGAAGTGATCAACTGGCCGGCAAAGGCAGGCGCCACCACCAGCCCCATATCCGCCTTGACGGATTTTTTCCGGGAATTAATCACCGTGGTTTCGATTTGCATCACGCCGGTCCTGGGGTCCGGCACCACAAAGATATCCGAAACATACACCGCCGGCACCAGCAGCAGTTCGACCGAACCCTCAATCCCGCCGTTATTGGCATCGCAGCCCAGCCGCATCGGATAACCCCGGTTCCGGTGCGGAGTTTCGTTCAGGGTAATCCCGTCGATCGGCTCATAGCGAGGGTTCAATACCCGCACCGCTAGGCGATTGCTCTTGCCCGGCTTGATGCCGTCGGTCACATCCAGGACGAAAGAATTGTCCCCGGTTTCATGGCTGCCGGCATACACCCCGTTGACCCACACATCTGCCTTGTAATCCACATAGACAAACTTCATCAGATACCGCCCGTCCGGATTCGGATTCACCGGGGCGGTAAAATCCTTCCAGTACCAGGCAAGGCCATAATAATAGGGGAATACCTCCTGAATAATCCAGGGCACCTTGGTCGGTTTGGCCTCCGCCCTCGGCCCCTCCCACCATTTCTGGTCCTTCCCGATATTGTCCGGATCGGTGGCGATCAGCCAGTCGTCACCGTCCAGCAGCAGGGAACTATTGGATGACATATCTGATGACGCCGAAATTACCACCGAAGGAAAGGTCATCCCAATTGCACAACTAACAAACAATAAAGACAGAAGAGACTTTCGCATTTTGTAACTCCTTTCGCTGGTTACAAGATCCTTACTTGCTCCTGAAATTGACTCGTGAAAATAACAAGTGACACATATGAAAACAACCGGAAGGTATTTTAAGAGAAATTCTGCCATACCGAGTTTTCATCATCAATCATATTAGCCGAAAATAACGACAATGATTGTGATGGCAATCACATTTATACGGAGTATTTTATATGGTTTGCACCCTTCGACCGACGCGAATTTGCAAAACATCAGAATAAGCCAACTTACAATTTTCTTTCGATAGGATCAGCAATCAAATCAGCCAGTGAGGTCTTACTGAACGTTTTTGCCGCTCCGCTGACGGCTTGCTGATAAACCTCGGATAACTTCCGTGCCATGTCGGCATGCGCCTTGGGGGAAGTGATATCGGCGATGCTTTCCAGCGGTCCTTCGATGGCCTCAAAAATCTGTAAAAGAGTAATTTCCCCCGGTGATCGCGACAAATAAAATCCCCCGCGAGGCCCCCGAATACTGCTCAGCACATCGGAACGGACCAGTTGAAGAAGGATTTTAAGCAGGTATTCCAGCGGAATTCGGCACGATTCGGCAATGTTTTTTGCCATAACGGGTATGCCTTCCTCCTGCCGGGCTATATAGCTTGCCGCATAAAAAGCATACCATACCGATCGATTTAATTTCATGCAACTGCTTTTAAGCTAATTGTTTGGATCAAAAGTACTTGTGCTTGAGGGTGGCGGGCTGGGGGTTTCTTCCGCCACCGGTTCGTCAGTGGATGTGGAAGCAGATACGGATTCCGGCTCTTTTTCTTCATAGGTAGGGACACTGCTGGGATTTCTGGCGGGTGACTTACTTCCAAATAAGGCAGGGGTGCTACCGCGACCCCGTCAATATGGGGATCAAAGGACGCCGGATTTTCCGTGACTTCCCGTTTTTTGCATGATCCAGCAAAAATCAGAACCACCACAAAGAACAACACTGTACCTAAATGTATCCATTTTAGCTTTTTCATACCTATCTCTCCAGCCGGGACTTACATAATCATTGCCAGAGGTTTTACCAATGCAAACAACTCATCCGGCTGATACTGTTTTACCAGATCGAAAGGCAAAAAACAACCATGATTATGATCGCTGGCTAAAATCATCATTCGCTCATGACAAAGGCGTTTCCCCTCCGCTTGGGGCTGATGACCGACAATGAATATATCAACATCCCACCTCTGCCGTAATCGGTTCAGGCATTCCTCCGAATGAGAGCGGTCCCAGGTCAGGGCATGTAAGGATGAATCGGTTTTCATATCGTTTAAAGTGAGTTTTCGTCGGAAAATATCATCATCAAAATTGTCTAAATTCCGTTCGGAAGGCAATGAATGAGACATCCAGATCCGGTTTTCAGTGCGAACCGCTAGCGGTAATGACAGAAGAAAATCATCCAGTGCCTGAATGACCAGACCGGCTTTTTCCGCAAATTTTGTGGACATTCCACTATGCAGAGCACGCACCATGGGCTGCCCGTTCTTCAGCACCTCATCCCGGGCCACCTGGGACATGCCATGATTGCCCAATATATAATGGACCTGATTGGGAAATCGGGCCTTCAGCTCCGCGGCCTGTGCCACCAGCAGGTAAGAGTGGCATTCCGACTGACCGCTGGAGGTGTTATGCAATAATTCATGGAGTATCAGATGACGCTGCGGATTCTGGTCCAGTTTGGCATACCGGACCAGCTTCTCAAAATTCCGCTGATGACCGTGCAAATCCCCGGTCATAATCACTTCCCCTGAGCCTTTGAGCTGAATAAGATTGCCCTGACGAAATATATTTTCCCGGTTTGCGCGGGAACCGGATTCAAAAGCCGATATAATTTCTTTGATTGTCATTTGCTACCATTGGCTACCGGACGGCCTCCGGCGATCATGTGAATCAATAAATCCAGACGGGAAACCACGGTGGGCATATCACCGGGGCGATCTTTTGGAGAGTTTTTGATGCAATCCATTATCAAATTGGATACTCCGATCGGGATTTGCGGCTTCAATTGATTGGGGCTGGGAGGCGGGCCTGCCTCGGAAACCAGATCCACCCGCTCGGTATTTTTGGGAATTAGGGTAGGAACATGTTTGCCCGTAAGCGCCCAGTACATGGTAGCCCCCAGGTTAAATACATCTGTTTGCTGAGTTAGGGGCTTTCTTTTGACCTGTTCAGGGGCAATATAGTCGGGAGTTCCCTGAATCCGGGGTTTAACGGTGCCAATATTGCAGCTTTGCCCCAAATCAATGATCCGGATAGCCCCGTTATCAGCGATAATGATATTATTGGGCTTGATATCACAGTGGAGAATACCGTGGCTATGCATGCCGCCCAGACCGTCAGCTACCATGCGGAAAATCAGCAGCAAATCAAGCAGACTTCGGCTGGGACTTTGCTCCAGGCTTATCCCGGCGCAATATTCCATCAGCAATAAAACCTCGCGGGTTTGAAATCGCCTTTTGCGCTTTTGAATTTCATACACTTTGCGGATATATGGGTGGTCGATTCGGGTTCCGATCCGGAATTCCGTTTCGACTTGCTCAATCATTCGTCCGTCTTCCCCTTCCTGGCGAACAACATGCTTGAGAGCGCGCAATTCCCCTGTCTCTTTGTTTTTAACGGCAAAGATGATACTGGCGGCTCCCAATCCGAGTCTTCTGACGATTTCGTACCCCTCGAAGTCCGGAGGCTCGCTGGATCCTATAACACGTTGTACCTTACTGCTACTCAACATTACTCCCTGTGAACTATCCTTCCTGTCTCGTTAGGTCTAAATCTTTCTATTACAAGCAATTACTACCTCATTGGACCAGACAGAACCTTCGTGAGGCTTCCAATTCCAAATGGAATTCTTACAAAGTCATAAACCCAACAGTAGGATGGAAGCAGGGGTAGATAATAATATTAATAATAATGAATATAGCGAAATATCAGCCAAACTCGTTTGGCCCGGAATCCTATAATAAATAACACCGCTTCTGTACTATGTACCGGTCATGACATTATTTCAACTACTATAATTATCGCATAATAATCAATATCATTTTAGCGATTCCTGATACTTCTGACAAGAAGATTTGCTTAGCATAAAATATTTAGGCGGAATAAGCCTGATGAAAAATGGCAGCAGATATAACAAAATCCCAGAGTGAAATGTTTGTAAGTATTTATATTACAGAAAATTAAGAAAATTTGATTATCGGTTTTTCCAGATGATTTTCGGCTCGATCTGGCACGAGAGTACCAGGCTTTTGGCCAGATTTTCTAGCTGGCTAGCCTGTTGGAGAGTGCTTTTTCGGGGAGTGGCTGCATCAGTTATGAGACAAATCTTTATAGTTCGATCAGAGGCTAAGTTATTGCAGGATAGTTGTTTAAGCCAGCAGGGGGTGGCGAAAATCTGGCCGTCTTTGCCGAGGGAGCCGTTGCTGATGACGAAGTGGTAGTCGTTAGAGATTTGGTTGTTGAGGCGGTTTTCGGAAAAGAGGTTACTTTTATCCGGGAGATAGGAGACTTCGATTCGATTCCAGCGTCCCAGTTCGATGCCGGCCTCGGTACCGACGGTGGAGTGGATGTTATTCAGTTGAATCTGGCTGGATAAGCTGAAGGGCATTGGTTTGATGGGTTTACCTTCCAATGCCAGAAGCACCAATGCTCCGGCGGTCATGGCAACGACCAGCAGGAGCATTACTTTCGTTAATCTTCCCTGATTTACCATCTCGACTTCCCTGTCCGCAGTTGAATACGAGAGATACCAGTACCCCACGGTTTACACCTTTATTTAGCGGGTACATTTCATAATAGAGCACGATTATAAAAAGGTATCGACATAACACAAGAAAGAACTTCATGGAAAGTAGGATTTTCCTGGAAAAGTGTGAAAATATTTTTCATTTATTTCAGGCCCTATAATCGCAGGGGGGATTATCAGTATTGAGAAGGGGATTTGGGTCTGATAACAGTTTGCGAGTTATAAAAAAATAATTTTAGATTTTGAAGAATCAGGCTGGAAACAGGGTATTTAGGGGGTTTTGGGGCGGATCTGCAACTGGCCGATCCGGCGGATTTTCTGGTAGCGATTTTCCCGGAGACTTTCGATTTTGCCGCGTTTCATGGCCCGCAGGGTCTGGCAAAGATACTCTTCGACGCTGCGTATCGCTCCGTAGGAGTTGCGGTGGGCGCCGCCGAGCGGTTCGGGGATGATGGCATCAATCACACCCAGCTGGAGAAGATCTTTGCTGGTGAGCTTAAGTGCTTCGGCGGCCAGGGGGGCCTGGTCAGCGTTTTTCCAGAGGATGGCAGCGCAGCCTTCGGGGGAGATGACGCTAAAATAGGAATATTGGAGCATAGCCAACCGGTCGGTGACCCCGATGCCCAAGGCCCCGCCGGAACCGCCTTCGCCGATGACCACGCCGATAGTGGGAACGTGGAGGCGGGACATTTCCATGAGATTGAGGGCGATGGTGTGGGCCTGGCCGCGTTCTTCGGCCCCGATGCCCGGATAGGCGCCGGGGGTGTCGATGAGGCAGACGATGGGCAGATGGAATTTTTCCGCTAACTTCATTTTTTGCAGGGCTTTACTGTATCCTTCGGGGTTGGCGCAGCCGAAATTGCAGGCGGTTTTTTCCTTGAGGTTTTTGCCCTTGTTATGGCCGATAAGCATGATTTTGTCGCGTCCGATCCGGCCCAGGCCGGTGATGATGGCTGGGTCGTCGCCGAAGCGGCGATCGCCATGAAGCTGGCGGAAGTCATTTACTATCAAATCGATATAATCGCCCAGCAGAGGGCGGCGGGGGTGGCGGGCGACCTGCACGGTGTCCCAGGCGGAGAGATTCTGGTAGATTTCGTTGGTCATTTTGAGCAGGGTGAGTCGTAACTGCTGAATATGATAGGAGTAATCGATGCTTTTAATCTCCTGCTGACGCTGGAGATCGGTGATCTGGGCCTCCAGGTCGAAGAGAGGTTTTTCGAAATCCAGAAAGCAGGTGCGGGGCGGATTTCTAACCTCGGCAGTTGTAGATACTTGGGTTTGATTCATTGTTTTCGTACGTCATGCCGGGCGGCGGGCCGGGCGTTGTCGTCAAAAATTTCTGTTTACGCACATATCTACCTATCGGCGTTCGCTTTGGTGAAATGAAGCAAGCGGGTAAAAATGGGGTTATGGGACGAAAGAAGATGTCAGGTTACGAACATACATTATGAGGAGAATATCGGTAATGTAAGTCCATATTTTTGGTTTTGGAAATTGATGTAAGTGCTTATTTTGCGTGGTGGAGTAGCTCAGATGAGGTCCGATAACCGAGTTAATTTGAGGAATATGGGTAATCTGTAGGGGCATTTTTGGTAAAGTTTAACGATTAGGCAAGATGTTAAAGGTTGAATAGGGGGACAGGCATATTTTGTGGGTATTTGGGCGGTCCAGACGGCGGTGGTCCGGTGTGGAAACTGCCATAACAATTGATGTAAGTGATTATTTTGCAAATTATTAAATTAATTTTAGGTTGATTTTGGAGGGGTTTAGATTGGCTGAAATCTGGTTTAAAATGGGTAAGATAGGTAAAAATATGTTAAAATATAACGATTAGGTAAAAGTTGAATAAAGTGTGATAAAAGATGAAGAAAGGCATATAAAACATGGGTAAAACAGGGAGGAATGTTGGGCAAAAGATAGTAAAAAGTTGATGGTTATCGGTTATCGGTGAAGACGGAATTTTTTGAGGAGGAAGATTACCCGGATTAACAGCAGACAAAGTGGGGCTGGTCGGACAAGAGGAAGATGGCTGGCCACACCGCCTCAGCAGGCAAAAGCCTGCACCATTCCGCCGCGATCATTTTACCCTATCGGTGCTCACGTTGTGAGCTACCATGTCCAGATATAGCCTGGCTCGGGCGCATGGAATGCCGGTTTCCCCCCGTAGCTGGCGCGGGTCGGAGGGACCGACGAGAAGGGTATGTACAAGTGAGGGCGGAGGAAGGCTGGCTGGGAAGTTTCAAAAATAATAATTGGCCTGGAATTGAAGATTGGGTAGAATAAGGGCTATCTAGGAACAGTGGTGTTAATATATGGTTGGCAAGATTTATGGGTGACAGATAACAATAACTGAAACCACGAAGAACACCGAGAAAGCGAATAGAAATTGCGAAAGGTGTCGTTATGGAATTCAAAAAGGATAACAGGAGAATGAAACGAAAAATCACGATCACAACCAAAACATTTTTCCTGACCGTATTATGGGCAACTGCTATTCATGCCAATAGTCAGAATGAAATACCTTTACTGGCGGTTTATGCGGAAAATCAAAATCCTGTTCAAAATGTTAGGGTGTCGGTGACCAATACGCAACAAGATAAAGCCATTATGCTGACTTCTGTCGAATTTGACGGACAGCTACCGGAACTCAGATATTTCTATCATGGCATTTATGGCAGAATCGACAAGAAAGATGACATTTATTCTCATTTATCCATGGCCCAGCAACTCAGTATGCCGGTTGGTTCCCTGTTTCTTTTACCCGGCCAGTCAACCAGTTGGAATCGTCCCCTGCGTATTCAAAAAGAAGGCTATCCGGCCCGGATACAGTGGATGGAAATACCAATGAACCTTGTACATGAAAAAGTCTGGTTTCAAGAAAGGTCTTTTTCCTGGTCCTCATCCTGTATGTTACAATACAGCCAACTGGCAAAGGGTAAAGAAGGGATTTATCGATCCCTAAGTGAAGGTTTTCAGCAAACCCCTTATGTTGTTATGGAAATAGGAACTGCCCGGCATTCTGCGAATATAAAGGTTCCCTGTTATTCAGGGTTTCGATTTGATATGCAAGATCTTACCGATTTTTCACCGGATAGTCTGCGTATTCCGCTGCCAGGTATTGCGGATCGAATAATCATTTCAAAGAACAAGGTTTTCTTTTTCAATTATGACATAAAAACCAAAAAATATGCGAAAATAAATGTCCCCATCAGGAATCCAGCTGTTATTGATTTCATCTATTTATGTGCACAATCCCGTGATACATGTGTTCCGTGCATTTTAAATCCAGATATATTTTCTGATATATTTCAAGTTAAAACCCCTGCTATCAATCAATATTTCTATTATGATCCGGGGACAACCTTGATTCGGATGGATCAATTTTCCAAGTTGATTACCAGGGCGATCGAGAAAGAAATCGAACTCAACGTTACTCGCATGGATCCGAATGGTCTTGGCTGTTCTTATGTTTTAACGGCAGGCGTTGAAATTGATGATCATGGACGACAAAAGTCATCCCTGTCTCAATAAAGGGAGCATTATTTTTTCACAAAATAGTGCGATCCGGCCATTTATGGATTACGAAGTACGAAAGGGATAAAGGATATAGGATGCCGGCGGTACGAGGAGAGGGGTGGTTTATACTTTCGCCCCGCTGGGGCTGGGGGAGGTGGTGGTGGTTCGAGGACCGGGGGCTAACGCCCCCGGCTAAGAAACTGGCGGCCCCTACGGGGCTGGGGAGGAAGAGCCGGTCGGAGGCCGGCGGTAGGAGGATACACGGAATGACAGGAGAGAGGATAAGGTGCATAACGGGAAACCAGGCTAGCGACTCCCTTACTGACGTGCGGGGCTGGGAAAAGAAAATCAAATAGCAAAAATAAAATAGCAAAATGACAAAGTAAAATGTAAAAATAGAAGAGAAAACCTGGATTCCTGCTTGCGCAGGAATGACCGACGGGCGACATGCTGTTATATGGGGGTAGAATATAAGAGCGGAAGGAAAGAAGATGGTATGCAGAGCATACCCTACCCATTCCATATAAAAGATCAAAAATCAAATAGCAAAAATGAGGTATCGCCGGTGGCGATGATATTTAAATAGATTTCCGTTCCGGGCTCTGCGCTTCGCTTCGTGTCTCGGCTGCGCTCGAAATGACCATCGAGCGAGGGAGTGATATATGGGGACGTGGTATGAGAGCGGAGGAGAAATGGTGGGCGGTGCCCACCCTACGGGAATGGCCGGCGGGTGGGGGAATGGCATATGGGAACTATAGGACGGGAAGAGAAAATATAGATTTGAAATTTGAGATTTGAAA
>JAKJEP010000077.1:0-240 GCA_022705365.1 Planctomycetota bacterium
CGGATGAATTGCTGGACCCGACCATGCGCAATTATTTGAAGATGCCTGCCGATATGAAATCGGGCGTCTATGTCAAAGAGGTTTATACGCTGGGCAGCGGCTGCGACAGCCTTAAGGCCCAGGATGTGATTCTGGCAATCAACGGCGTTGCCATTGATGGACGGGGGCAGATCCGGCATGAGCGATACGGTCAGATCGGCTTTCTCCATCTTATTACCAGCCTGACGGCGGGGCAGCCGG
>JAKJEP010000077.1:336-11730 GCA_022705365.1 Planctomycetota bacterium
GTCGAAAGCGATTCCCGCCGAGGCGATGCTGGTGCCGTATTATGAATATGACCGGCAGCCGGAATATATCGTGGTCGGCGGGTACATCCTGCAGCGGCTGACGCGGGAGTATATGAAGGCCTGGGGCGAGGGCTGGAGCGGGAAGGTATCGGCGCATCTGTACCACTATTATCAGGACCTGGCCTTCCTGCCAACGGAGCAGCGCCGCGAAGTAATTGTGCTCAGCTATGTACTGCCGGCCGACATCAACCAGGGATACAAGGATCTGCGGCAGATTGTGGTCAGCAAGTTTGACGGTAAGGAAGTGAGCAGCCTCCAGGATATCGCGGAAGCCCTGCAGGGCGGGGCCATGCTGCGATTTCACACGATTGAATTTGAGCTGAACAATCCGCTGGTCGTGATTCCGGCCGATCAACTAAGCGAAGCGGACTCTCTTATTTCCCGCCGCTATGGTGTGGATCCGCTGATGCATGTGGAATAAAGGATACCAGATGTGAATTTCGGGGTAACGGAAAAGAAACAGCAGCAGTTGGAGGAGCGGATGGGCAAGCTCGCGCTGCGGGAGGCGGACCTGGAGGAAAAATTCATCCGGTCCTCGGGGCCCGGGGGCCAGAAGGTCAACAAGACCGCCACCTGCGTCTATCTGAAACACCGGCCCAGCGGGCTGGAGGTCAAAATGGGCAAGGAACGCTCCCAGGGCCTCAACCGCTACTACGCCCGCAAGCGGCTCTGCGAATTGCTTGAAGAACAAACGTTGGGCGACCAAAGTCCCGCCGCCTTAGAAACCGAAAAAATCCGCAAACAAAAACAGCGACGAAAAAGACGTTCCAAAAACAAACAAGAATGCAAGGGCGAAAAAGGAGTGTCGGCTTATGAAAAATAATTTTGCTGTTGAAAAAGATGAATTGCAGCCATATAAGCTGATTTTTCGAAAATACTCTAATAGTTTGTCAGGCTTCGCAAAAAAACACGGTTTGAATATCGAAAAATATTACCATCAAGGTCCCAGTTGGGATTTCCTTTTTCGTCATCCTCTTGGTGGTTATTGTTGGATTGAAATTGTGGCATCTGACGATGGTTTTAGAGCAGTTGGTAATTGGTCTTATGATGACATTAGCGACGAAATTTATTATAGTAAACGTACTGACTTTATTGAATGCGGAACCGATAAGAAGCTCATCATAGGAAAATTAGAGGAGATATTTACGCTTATATTAGCTTGGACGAAGAAAGATTTAGAATTAATCGCTCAAAAAAGGACTGATATTACGAGCGGTATGACAGTTACAGAATATCAAGAGTCCATAGAACGCCAGTATCCAATGCCAATACCATGAGGGAACATCAATCTGGATATCAAAGATACCATCCGCCGCGCCAACTGGCCGTCCTGCAATCCCTTGACGCGGTAGGCGACGATCTGGTGAAATATTTTGCTTCGGTTCCTTAATTTACTATTGATGAGGAGTAAAAGTATGAAAAAGCAAATGACGAACCTAGTAATTTTGGTTTTCGTTTTTTGTGTTAGCGCAGGAATACCGGGTTGCAAGAAACCGGCAGAAAATGTTCAGGATGTGGGCGGAGTATTGAGTGTGGGCAGCCCGGCGCCGGATTTTACGCTGGCGGATCAGGATGGCAACCCGGTCCGGCTGGCGGATTTTCGGGGTAAGAAGAATGTGGTGCTGATTTTTTATCCCGGCGATGATACACCCGGCTGCACGAAACAGCTTTGTGCGGCCCGGGATGATTATGCGGCGTACCAGGCGGCCGAGGCGGTCGTGTTCGGCGTCAATCCGCAAAGCCCGCAGTCCCACAAGGATTTCATTGCCAAAAATAATTATCCCTTTCCGCTGCTGGTGGATCAGGATATGAAGGCGGCGGCCCTGTACCGCTGTAAAGGCGATCAGAAGAATGTCCGCACCGTCTATGGCATCGACAAAAACGGCACGATCGTCTTCGCCCAGCCGGGTATGCCTGAAACGGCCGAAATCCTCAAACCCTTTCAAAAATGACGCCAGCGTCAAAAACTCTTCGATCCCTTGTTATTGGAAAGCCAGAGTGAGTTTTTGGATGACAATCCAGGTGTGGATCATCTATCTTTGACGGCTATGCCCCCGGTAAAATCGGCTAATCAGCAAACCCACTAGTAAGATGGTCAGGGTGCCGAAGACGGGGATCAGAAAGGCGTGAAACGGGCTGGAGAGCCAGGCGCGGTACACGGTGAAAAATCTCGATACGAATGAAAGCCAGACTATCAGCGGGCAGGAGTTGCTGGAGAAGGGATTATATATTGCGATTTCGGAGATTCCGGGATCCGCCGTCATCACCTATAAAAAAATGAATTAGTGAGAATCATTCAGAATGGCATCTCAATCGGTACCAATAAGAAAAAAATGGTTATGTATGGGATTTATCATTCTTGCAGGGATGTTTTGGGTGCCTGCGGGGACAGCGCAGCAGCCGTCCCCTGAGCCGCTGGGAACTCTGCCCGCCGGTGCGCCCATGCATTTTACCATCGGCAATGATGTTGCCCTTCAAGTGATTCCGCTAGAACAGGCCCGGAGCCAGGTACAGGAAATCGCCGGCGGCGCCAAAACCGCCGAAGTAACTGCTTTTGAGCCGTATGTGAAATGGATGCTGCTGCAGCCGGAAGAAAACCGGTGGGATTTTACCTTTTATGATATGCAGGTGGACCTGTATCAGCAGCAGGGGATCCGCTGGGTTCCCTTTCTGATTGCGGGGCCGGCTTATGCGACGCCCGGCTGGTTTAAGGAGAGCCAGGAATCGGTTTTTGCCCGCTGTCTGGAACATAATCAGCAGACCCGTACCCAAAGTATCTGGAATCCGCATCTGCGGAAGCGGGTGGAAACGCTGGTGGAGCAATTTGCGGCTCATTTTGATCCGGGGCAAATCCAGAGTCTGCTGCTGGGGATTTCCGGGGATTTCGGAGAAACGATTTATACGGTGAGCGGAAACGGCTGGACCTATATCTGGGATGGGGAATATCATCAACACGCCGGCTGGTGGTGCGGGGATGAATATGCCGGAAGGGATTTTCAAAAAAAGATGCAGGAACGATATCAGCAGATTGAAAATCTCAACGCGGCCTGGGGAAGCCATTTCGCCGGATTTGAAGAGGTGAAGCCTTTTATCCCGACGGAAGCTTCGCCTTCCCCAGGCGAAACCGTTTCCCGGCGTGCCCGGCTAGATATGATTCGCTGGTACCGGCAGAGCATGACGGATTATGCCGAGTTCTGGCTGCAAACTTGTAAAAAGTATCTGCCGAAGGTGCCGGTGCTGCTGTGTACCGGGGGGGATGGCTCGGCTATGCTGGGGGCTGACTTTTCGCAGCAGGCCATTATGGCGGCCCGCTATGGCTATGGGATGCGTATCACCAACGAGGGCAGTAATTATGCCGATAATTTTGCCGGCACCCGGTGGGTCGGTTCGGCCTGCCGCAACCTGAGCACGTATTTCGGTTATGAACCGGCCGGTGAGGTGAATGAGCGGGGAATCGCCGCGAGAATTTACAATGCCGCGGCCTCCGGGGCGGACGAGCTATTTGTATATGACAACCCCCCCGCCGGTGAGCGGGGAGCGATTTACGCCCGCTATCATTCGCTGCTGGTAAAACGGGAACCGAAGATCCCGGTGGCGGTTTTTCTATCCAAGACTGCGCAGGAGCTGGGCCTTCTGACGGATTTATATCCCCATGCGGTTGTATTTCGGGATTACACCGATTTCGACTATCTGGATGAGTCGTTGATCGAACAGGGATTTTTAGATCGTTATCAGGTACTTGTCTGGACGGATGGCGCGGTGACGGAAGAAAAGACCTTACAGCAAATCGAAAAATGGGCGCTGGCCGGCGGAAGTTTGTATTGTTACATCCAGCCCCAAACGGTGGAAGGCCGGTTGTGGAAACTGCCTGCGAAGGATTTTGCCGTATCCCCATCTTCCCTGGCAAGTTTTTTTGAGCAAATTGCTCTATCTCATGCCGGACTCATTCCGGATGGCCGGGCCGATAAAGTGTACTGGACCCGATTCAAAAACGATTCGGTGCTGATTTTGAACTTTTCCGACCAGGTGTATGAAATCAATAACCATAAGATTGAGCCGGGGGGAATAGGGGAATTCCAGCCTGACGGGAAAAACTGACCATTCTGAAAACAGGGTCATTCCACCCAAATAAAAAGTAACTGTTCCGGATGTGGAATGAATCTGGTATAGTAGAGGGCAATGGTTTTTAAGAAGATTGCTAAGTATTTATGCAACAAGATATTATAACACCAAAAGAACATGTGTGTGAACCGGTTCAATGCGAGTACTGATTATTGAAGATGAAATCCGGCTGGCCAGGAATATCAAGCAGGTATTGACGGAAGAGCTGTCCTACGTGGTGGATATATCCACCGATGGGGAGGACGGGCGGCATCTAGCGCTGACCAATCCGTATGACCTGATACTACTGGACCTGCTGCTGCCGAAGGTGGACGGGCTGGAGATCCTCCGAACGATCCGGGAACGGGGCAATTCGGCGCCGGTTTTGATATTGACGGCCCGCGGGGAAAGGCAGGAGATTGTGCGGGGGCTGAATCTGGGCAGCGACGATTATATGACCAAGCCATTCGATATGGATGAACTGCTGGCCCGGTGCCGGTCGCTGATCCGCCGCAGCCACGGCCGGCCCAGCTCGGAAATTCAGGTGGGATCTCTGCATATAGATACGCGGACGCATGTAGTAGGAGTGAACGGCAAGAAAGTGGTTTTGCCGGCGCTGGAGTACCGGCTGCTGGAATATCTGGCGATGCGGACGGGTGAAATTGTTTCGAAGACGGAACTGATGGAGCATTTGTATGATTTTCAGTCAGAAAACTTTTCCAATGTAATCGAGGTGTATATTTCCAATCTGCGCCGGAAGCTGGACCCGGGACCGCATTATCGGTTAATCCATACAATCCGGGGGCAGGGGTATCTTCTGGGAGAACTGCCGCAATGAAATCGTGGTCACTGAAGTGGAAGCTGGCCGTCCTGCTGTCTCTGGTGCTGGGGGCCGTGATACTTACCCTGTCAATCGTGGCATATTTGGAAATGGAAGAGGCCCTGCAAAAAAACATTGACCGGGCTTTGATGGCGATGGGGAAAGGGATCGAGACCATTTTGGATGATGAGGAAAGTCTGGAGGAAATCGGAAAGGAAATCCAGACCATTACCGGTAGTCCGCTAATCGGGAAAAATATCCGGTACCGGATCTGGGAGGAAAAGAAGGAAGGAAACCAGTTTCAATATGACCCGGTCATTGACGGTGTGGGGCCATTGTTACAATCCCCCCTACCGGCGGCCCCTCCCCAGCCGGAATCACAAGTATTCTACAATATGGAGCAGTATCCCTACCGGGTGCTGTGGATGAGGCACCGGGCGAAAGGCAGGGACCTGCACGTCCTGGTGGCACTGTCCAACCGATATACCTACCATGAAATGGAAGAATATCTAACCCTGCTGATACTCCTGGGCGGCAGCGTGGTTGCCGGGTCCCTGATGCTGATGCTGTGCGTCATTCTGTGGGCCTTCCGGCCGATTGCCCAGGCAAGCGAACGACTGCAAACGATTACCTATAACAACCTGGAAGAAGAACATTTCAAAGATATCCGGGTGCCAAAGGAACTGGAGCCATTTCTGGATTCGCTGCGGCAGATGCTGGCGCGGCTCCATAAGGCCATGCATCAACAAAAACAATTTACGGATGACGCTTCGCATGAATTGCGCACCCCGCTGTCGCTGGCAAAAAGTACCCTGCAAACGGTACGGCGAAAACCGCGGAGTGAGAAAGAATATACCGAAGCGATTGACGAGACCCTGCAAGATATTGAACGGATGGAAAAACTGACCAGCCAACTGCTGGACCTGGCCCGGCTGGACCATAGCGGTAAAAACAAAAACCTGGTGAAACTTCAACTGCCGGTGGTGCTGGAAAAGGCAATCGTTCTGTTCACCAAAAGCCCCAATCCGCGGGAGGAGAGAATCCACCACGGGGAATTTCCGGAGGCGTGGGTAAAGGGGAATCCGGATATGCTGGAGCAACTGTTTTACAACTTGATCGATAACGCCCTGAAATATGGGCCGCCCGACGGAACAGTTCAGATTGCGATATCAGGCGATGACTCGGCGTTTTGGACCATTGCGATACATGATGAGGGGGGAAATATACCTTCGGAGACGCTGGGCCTGGTGTTTGACCGGTTCTACCGGGTGGACTCCAGCCGGGCGCAGGCGGGCGGGGGGACCGGGTTAGGGATGGCCATCGCTCAGGAGATTGCCCGCCACCACGGAGGAACCATCGAAATCCAGTCGGAACCAGCCCTGGGAACCAAAGTATCCGTACACCTGCCCAGGGCTTAACGAGATAAATTAGGGGGGATTCTCTTATCCATTTCAGGTTGGCTTAAGGTTGGATGGATTATAATTCCCTGTATGCGGATATCCAAGGAATCTTCAGCAGGAGAATATCCAGTGCGCGTTGACTGCCCCAAAGTTGCGTTCGTACCGATGGTGCAGCCATGACCGGCGGCGACACAGGCGATTATATCCGCCGCTTCTGTCTGGGATATCAAATACGGATTCTTCGAAAGTATAACCAGGAATTGCTGGTAAAGCTGGTATGCGAAGGACCTGGCCGGAGGGAAGGACTGTTTACCCCCGTCAATAGCTCAGAGAATTCGCGGGTATTTTATTTTGAGTGGCAGGGAAAAGGATTTTATTTGAAGCAGTATCTGCGCCGGAACTGGCTGGAGTATCTCAAGGAGATTTTCCGGGGCAGCCGGTCCGAGCGAACGCGGAAAAATCATGCCATGCTGGCCCAATACGGATTTGCCGCCCCCTGTATCGTTATGACGGGTTGGAACGGAGATATCGATTTTGCGGTTTCCGAATCAATCGCTTCATTTTTAAATCTGCGGCGGTATGTCGAAAAGCTAGGGCGGGAACTGCCAGCGGCAGAATTTTGCCATCGCAAGAAACAATTGACAAGGGATCTGGGACATACGGTAGGTTCCCTGCATCAGAAGAGGATTTCGCACGGGGATTTGCGCTGGGGGAATATCCATGTGGATGATACGGAGGAGGATCGATTCCGCTTCTGGTTTATCGATAATGAACGGACCATCCGGCATGTATTTCCGGCGCAACGAATCCGGGTGAAAAACCTGGTTCAATTGAATATCATTCCCCATCATCTGGCTTCAGGCCGGGACTGTTACCGGTTTTTCCATGCTTACCTGGAGGAAAATCCCGGAGACCTTTCGCATAAGCATCAGCTATCGCAAAAAATTATTCAAAAAACCAGACTACGGTTGCAACAGAAACAGAAAGGAACATCCCGATAATGAATATGCTGGTACCAGCCGGACTAGCCGTGACGGCAATTGCAGGTGTGCTGATTTTCCTGCATAAGTTTCTCTATCACTTTAAAACCGTAATACCTGGAGTTTTGTATCGAAGCGGAATCCTGAAGGAAGCCGGTTTGCGATACCTGTGCCGCAAGTATAAAATCAGAACCATCGTCAATCTGCTGAACGAAAAAGAGTATGCAGTGTATTCAAAAGAACATGCGGCAGAAAAAGAATATTGCGATCAAAACCACATACAATGGATTTGCCTTCCCATGAAAACCGACTGCCCCCCTTCGGCCCAACAGATTGAATCCTTTCTTCGAATGACACAGGATAGCCAAAACCAACCGATTTTAATCCATTGTGCCCAGGGGGTGGTGCGGACCAATATGATGGTAGCAGTTTTTCTCAAACAGTATTACGATATGGATAATCATAAAATCATGAAAATGCTCCCCTTCTTCGGACACCGGCTGGAAAAACGTCCCCGGGTCCATGATTTTATTAAAAATTACTCCAAAACTGCTTCTTAATCCGTTTTGCCGGAATCGGCGGCAGTCGCGAAGAAGCACATTTTCGCGCCGTGGGGTTTTATCCTGTTACATTTCAAGACGTTCGTTTCAAAATAGGGTTGACAAGACGTCAGTAGGAAAGACGATCTGAGACATCTGGATAGATGTCTCAAAAAAAGAAAGATTTTGTAGTATTTGGGAGGGGATAGGGTATAATGTTTCCAGTTATGGAGAGATTTACGAATCGAATTATGCGGCTGGCGGCGAAATCGGATTATAAACCGATGAAGCAGCGGGCTTTAGCGCGGGCGCTGAATATTGCGGATGAGGATTACAACTCGTTCAAAGCGGCGCTGGAGGAGCTGCGCCGCCAGGGGAAGATTGTTATCGGGAGTAAAAGCTGCATCAGTCTGCCGGAGATGGCCAACCGGGTTACGGGGACGTTTCAGGCGACCAGCCGGGGATTCGGATTTGTCCGGCCGGACAAGGCCACGGCCCAAGGGGATCTGTTTATTCCACGGGGGGAGAGCCTGGATGCGGTGGACGGGGATCAGGTGGTTGCGCAGGTAATCCGGAGGGAGCGGCGGGGTCAGGAGGGGCGGCTGACGGGCCGGGTGGTGGAAATTCTGAAACGGCAGGAGACGCAGTTTGTGGGGACGGTGCTGCGGCGGGATAAACAGTGGTTCATTCAGCCGGACGGCAAGACGATTACGGAGCTGATTGCGGTGGATGATCCGGGGGCGAAAGATGCCCGGATCGGCGATAAGGTGCTGGTGGAGATATTACGTTATCCCACGGAAGGCAGTTTTGCGCATGGGGTGATTCTGGAGAAGCTGGGCAAGAGCGGGACGTCGGCGGCGGAATTGAAGGGAGTAATTAGGCGGTTTGGGCTGGAGGAGAAGTTCAGCCGCAGTACGCTGGGGGAGACGCGGCAGGTAATCAGCCGCTTCGAGACGGCGGAAACACAGGCGGCGGGGAAACGGGAAGATATTCGCGACCGGGTTATCATTACCATCGATCCGCAGGACGCCAGGGATTTTGATGATGCCATCAGCCTGCGGCATACGAAGCACGGGATGTGGGAGCTGGGGGTGCATATTGCCGATGTCAGCCATTTTGTGAGGGAAGGCGGGCATCTGGACGAGGAAGCGAGGCGACGGGGTAATAGTGTGTATCTGCCGCAGCATGTGCTCCCGATGCTGCCGGAACTGCTTAGCAACGGGATTTGCTCTCTGCAGGAGGGGCAGGATCGCTATGTGAAGAGCGCGTATATCGAGCTGGACCGCCAGGGGGAGGTCGTTTCGACGCGGTTTGCCAACAGCGTGATGCGGTCGGCCAGGCGGCTGGCGTATGAGGATGCGGAGCTGATCCTGGAGGGGAAGACGGGGGGATTTGAGGGGAAGGTGGTGCAGTTGCTGAAGGAGATGGAAAAGCTGGCACAGATTATACAGAAGCGGCGGGAGGCGGCGGGGATGCTGCGGCTGGAGATGCCGAAGGCGGAGCTGATTTACGATGAGAAGGGGCACGTGGTGGATGCCCGGCCGGAGAGCACTTCGTTTCCGCATGTGATGATCGAGATGTTTATGATCGAGGCGAACGAGGCGGTGGCGCGGCTGCTGGACGGGCTGCGGGTGCCGTTTTTGCGGCGGGTTCATGCGGAGCCGGACTCGCTGGCAACGGGGAATACGGCCCGGATTGTGAAGCTGTGCGGTTACATGATCCCGAAAAATATCAACCGGAAGGGATTGCAGCAGTTGCTGGATTCGGTGCGGGGCAAGCCGGAGTCTTTTTTAATCAATCTGGCGGTGCTGAAGAGTATGCAGCGGGCGGAGTACAGCCCGACGCCCATCGGGCATTATGCGCTGGCGAGCGAGCACTACTGCCACTTTACCAGTCCGATCCGGCGGTATCCGGATCTGACGGTGCACCGGCTGCTGGAGGCGTATCTGGAGGGGCGGCTGACCCGAAGCACGGTGCGGGATTTTCCGGATTTTGAGCAGCTGGAGGAGACGGGGGCGCATTGCAGCCAGACGGAGAGGCAGGCGGAAGAGGCGGAAGACGAGCTGCGGACGGTGAAGATTTTGCAGATGCTGGCCAAGCGGATCGGGGAGGATATGCTGGCGGTGGTGGTTTCGGTGACGAATTTCGGGATGTTTGTGCAGTGCGAGAAGTTTTTGATCGAGGGGCTGATCCGGGCGGAGGATATCCAGCGGTTCAGGCAGAACCGCAAGGGGAAGAAGCAGGGCCGCCGGCTGCAGGAGCGAGGCGGGAAATTTATCGATAATTGTCCGTACCGCATCGGGCAGGAAGTAAAGGTGCGGGTGGCAGCGGTGAATGTGCCGGGGCGGCTACTGGACCTGGCGCTGGTTTGACCGGATTGTTATATCCAACTCGAATTTCGCTGAGCCGAATCTTTACTTCTGTATCTTTTGGTAAGTAACAATCAGGGCGGCGGGTTTTTCTTTAGCGGTTAATTCCAGACCTTTTTCCATCAGGTCGCGGCCGGTGCGGGTTTGGGGTTGGTTCACATCCAGATCCGTAACTTGATACAGGGCATCGGGATCCAGTCCATGCAGAAGAAGATAATTGACAGCGAAAAAACGAGACTGGCTACGACGGAAGGCCTGCACCAAGCCTTTGCCTTCTTCGGGCTGGTCGAACTGCCAGGCGAGCCAACTGTCCTCCCCGGCGTCATAGGGTAGAAGCGGGTAATAGTCGCCGTAGAAGGCATCCCGGACAGAAAGATATTCCTCCAGCATGGCTTTGAGCAGGTTGAGATCGATTTGATTCCATTTTTGGTTGAGATCGCTAACCGCCGACATCAAAACCAGGGAGGGCGCGAAGGCACCGCGAAAATCATATTTGGTATTCCATTGCCAGGAAGCGGCGGCACTGTACAGGGGTATCCAGTACGACAGGCCAAAGGTGTAGAGCTGATTGGAGATGGAAACGGGATTGCCGGAGCACTGGAAATCGCTGCGCCACATAAGAATGGAACGCGAGATGGTTTCAATATCGACTTTTTTGCCACCTTCGCCGCAGTTGTCAATAATGAGAGAAGGGTGATTTTTCAGAAGGGCATCGCGAAAGGCGTAATAGCCTTCGATATAATGAGCCTGAACGGCACCTATGCGGCCCGGTTTGTTATCGGAAGGCCATAGCGGCCGGCCGTCCTCGCGAAAGACGTCAAGGCCGTAATCCCGGACGATTTTGGTGTAATACTCAATCATAAACTGGTTCACTTTCGGATCGCCGTGATCCAGGGAATAATAATTGCCGCTGAAATCATATGGCTCACCCAGCCATTCGGGATGTTCTTTCCCGATTTCAACAGAGGGATCGATACAATGCGGCACGAACCAGAGCTGCAATTTCATATGCCGCTGATGGGCGGCATCGGAGACTTCCTTCATACCCCTGGGGTAAAGGTCGGGGCGGGCCTGGCGATTGGAAAGCATCTGAATCCAATTGTCCGCGGCGGAAGTTCCCGACCA
>JAKJEP010000078.1:0-5169 GCA_022705365.1 Planctomycetota bacterium
TCGCTCACCGCCACGCACGCGGCATGGGCCAGCCGGTTGCACGGCCCCACCACAAAATTATCGAACGTGTAATCCGGACTGAAATAAAACAGGGGATCGTTCTCGCCCGTTTTTGGCGGGGCCTCGTCCGCATAATTCTCCTGATCCGTATAAACCACCTCCAGGCTGATCAGATGTCCGGTCACCTGCTGGGCGGCCTCCAAAAGACAGCCGTTGCAGGATTGCTTCAGATACTGCTGCCAGGACTGATCCGGAACACCCACCCGCAGCAAGCCGTTCTCCAGCCCAAACCAGTTCCGCCAATAGGCGCTATGGTGTTTCTGAAGGTAGCGTAATATCTTGTCCCAGATGTCCGCCAAAACATCGGCCACGTTTCTCGTTTCCTTTCGCGTTACCAGTTCCGATGACAACCCTCTTGCCATCTTCGTTCCCCTTTATAGTAATGTATCTCTGAATATGTGAGACGTCGGACCTACAAGATCTCTCTCACGTTATCTCCCAATGTAAAAAGACGGCTTCCATGCACGGACGAACCACATTATCCTTGTTTGGCTTTTATCGCCTCAATCCCTCGAGGCGAAAAGAAAGTGTTATCGCACACTCAATCAGCAATCACGAACAAAAGTTTATCATCCCTCGTCCGGGCTGTCAATGCAAAAGAAAAAACTTCCTGGAATTTCAGTTTTTCCCAACCTGAGAAATCCTGCAGGGTCTTTATTGACAGAACCGCCAATTGATTTCGTCATCCAAAAACGGCTCTGGCTCCCCAATAACAAAGGGTTGAAGAGCTTTTGACGCTGGCGTCTATTGACATAGGCAATTTATGACACGTATTTTGAAATATAATATTTGACAAGTAACCCGAATATGTTTGGAATAGGAAAAAATCGGTTTAAATAACTCTAGTTTGCGAAAGGTAATAACTATGGATACAGTAAAAAATGTAAATTGGAACGCCGCAGCCGGGGTATTAGTTGCTAAGTCTTTAATTCTGGCAGGTTTGGCGCTGTTGGTCTTTTCCGGATGCCAGCAGCCCCTGCGGCCGGGAGAAACCTACCACAAATTGACCGTCGCCTGGCCCTTTTTTGACGTCGAAAAATCAGAGGGCATCGATGAAAACGGCATCAAGTGGGTAAAAGAAAAGGGAGATGCCGTCTGCTGGCTGGCTACCTGGGATAATGAAAAAAGATACGATAAGGACAATTTCCTGGTTTATCGCAAGGAAAAAGGCGCCTTTTTCCCCTTCTATTCCAATGAAATCGAAGAATCGGAAGAATTCCGCAGCAAACAGGGCGCGGTTCTGGTTTTCCCCTACAAATCCTATCGCGTAAAAACACCCGGTACCGAGTTGAACCCCTCTCCTGTTGTCAAATAGACGGCAGGCAAACCGGCGGGAAAACAAATTCCAGCAGCAATAACCGGTCCTTCTTGACCCTTACTTATTTAAATGTAATCCTTTACAGAAATTCTCTTTCTGAACGGTTTTTCTCCACTTTCCCACAAAACGTTTGACTTGTCCGGGGAATAACCGTAGCATATCCAATCACGGCTGACCCGAGCTAGGTAAATCGAGCCATTTTCGAGCGTTAAAGATTCCGCGGTTCGCAGGGCTGTTGTTTGTGGTTGAATTAAACATAACAGGATTCAATAGGAATGTTTGCCATTATATCGGATATACACTCGAATCTGGCGGCCTTGCAGGCGGTCCTGGAGGACATCCAAAAACGCGGCATTAAAGAAATTTTTTGCCTGGGCGATATCGTCGGCTATGGTCCTCAGCCCAAAGAATGCCTCGACTTGATTATCGACCGCCATATCGCCAGCATCATCGGAAATCACGATCACGCCGTGTTTTATGAACCAACCAATTTCAATACCGGCGCCGAACGGGCTAGTTATTGGACCCGCCAGGTCCTCGAAGAAGAACCAGACCGTGAAAAACGAAACCAGCGATGGTCCTTTCTGGGCCGACTGCCCACCCGTTTACAGATGGGCGGCATTACCCTGGTCCATGGTTCGCCCAGAAAACCGATTAATGAGTACATTTTCCCCGATGACATATACACCAATACCGCCAAAATCAACGCCATCTTCGAGCGGGTCAAGCACTTATGCTTCGTAGGCCATACCCATGTCCCCGGCGTGTTTCTGGAAGACCCTGATTTCTACAGCGTGGATGAACTTGAGTATATCTACACCATCAACGAAAACGAACGAGCCATCATCAATGTCGGCAGCGTCGGCCAGCCGCGCGACCACGATACCCGCTCCAGCTATGTAGCCGTGAATGAGGAAAAGGTGGAATTTGTACGGGTTGCTTATAACATCGAAGAAACGGTAGCCAAAATTTTTGCCAATAAGGATTTGGATAACTTTGAGGGGGAACGGCTCCGGGATGGCCGTTAAACATTACCTCTCAGCCTGGCAGACTGAGTCTGATTAGAAAGTTCTATGGATAATATTGACATCAAAAAATTGTTGACGGTTTCCCTGCTTTGCCTGGCTATTATGTTGTTATGGCAGAGCTATATGGCCAAAAAATATCCCCAGGCCCCTGAACAGCCGGCCCAACCGGCCCAGCAGACCACTCCCCCGCCATCAGCAGCCCCCACTCCCGGAACCGCCGAAGCCCCCGCCCTGACCGAAACCGTGTCCGACGCCTGGCAACTCGAAAAAATCCTCGTCCCGGAAAATCAGGCCATCGTTTTGGGCAGCCGCCAGGCAGTCCTGGGTTTCAAGGCCCAGATCGACCTCGACAGCCATGCCGCCGCCGTCCGAAATGTCCTCCTGAGCGAACATAAATTAAAAGTAACAGACAAGGAAACCGGCTATCCCCTCCTTTCCCCCGCCTATGACCGCCGGCAAGGAGAAGTCCTGTCCTTTACGCTGGGTACAATCACCCTAAACCGGATTTTCCCCAACCGCCAGGAAAAACTGACGTATAATCTCTCCCGCGACTGCTGGAAACTCCTGCCGCAAACTCCTGCCGAAGGGCAACAGGCCCATTATGTTACCTTTGCCGCCGCGATTACCGGTCCCAACAACCAGACCGCCTTCGAAATCCTTAAGACCTATCGCTATCAGCCCGGCGATTATGACCTGGAAATGGAAATATCCTTCGTCAATAAAAGCGATACCCCCGTTCAGGTGGAATCGCTGGAAATCATTGGGCCGACCGGCGTACTCCGCGAGGACCCTCGCAGCGACCGCCGAAAAGCGATGGCGGCCTTCAAGTCGGGCACCCAGGTCGAAATCGAAAATAAGGACCTCACCAGCCTCTTCAAAAAACCCCAGGAAAGCACCCTCCTGAACAATAAAAATCTGCCCCTCTGCTGGTATGGTTCCACCAACAAATTTTTCGCCGCCATAATCCACCCCGTAGCCCTCCAGGGCGATAAAATCGTCACCTATCTGGGAAAAAACCAGGTGGAAAACAAAATCCTGCTCCGCGATCTCGCCGGCGACGAAAGTGATATCAACCAGACCATCTGCTCCACCACCAGCCTGTCGATGGAACTGCCGATCCCGCCCAACTCCGCCGAAGCGGCCCCCAAATTCCATTTCCAAATCTATCTGGGCCCCATTGACAAGGACATCTTCGATCTGGCCAAATACAAAGAGCTGCATTATGAGAAGCTGGTCAATGTTTCCTGGTGCGCCTTCGAATGGCTGACCTTCGCCCTGCTGGGCGTGATGAAGCTGGTTTACAAAGCCATCGGTAATTACGGCATCGCCATTATCATCCTGGTCCTGGTGGTTCGCCTGATACTGCATCCCATTACCAAAAAAGGGCAGGTCTCCATGATGAAGATGCAGAAAATGGGACCCAAAATCGAGGAAATCAAAAAGAAATACGCCGGCAACAAGGAAGAAATCCAGAAAAAAACCATGGAAATCTACAAAGAGCAAGGCGCGACCCCCATCCTGGGTTGCCTGCCCATGCTCCTGCAGATGCCCATCTGGATTGCACTCTATACTGCTGTGGACGCTAATGTGGCATTACGTCATGAGGGCCTCTTCCCTGCTGCCTGGCACTGGCTGACCGACCTTTCCGCCCCCGACCGGCTGATTCCCTTTTCCGTCTTCGGCGTCGATAAACCGATTCATATCCCGCTGATCGGCAGCCTGATTGGCAACATTGATGCCTTTAATCTGCTGCCGATTCTGTTGTCGGTGGGAATGTATCTCCAGCAGAAACTCACGCCCCAGACCTCCATGGCCCAAACCAATCCCCAAATGGCCCAGCAGCAAAAAATGATGCTGGTTATGATGCCCGTTATGATGCTGGTCTTTCTCTACAGCGCCCCCAGCGGCCTGAATCTCTACATCATGGCCAGTACCTTCGGCGGCATCATCGAACAGTATATCATCCGTAAGCACATCCGCAAGCAGGAGGCCCTCGAAGCCGCCGGCGCCGTCACCCCGTCCGTCAAGCTGGCCGGAAAAATGGGCATCAAAAAGAAAAAACCCAAACCGCCCGTCAAATTCTACTAGACCCTGAACTTTGCTAAAATCCTCGTCAAATCAGGGTAGAAAAAAAGACAGGGCTGGACAAGGAGTCCCGATTATGCACTACCCCTTCCTCTCTTTTTTGGCTTTCCTCTTTTCCTGTGTTGCGGTTTTATCGGCAGCCGACCCTGCGAAACCGTATTATGAGAAGTTGGATAACCCTTCCTTCCTGGCCGCCCAGCCGGTCTGGCCGCAAAACCTGGAAACGGAAAAAAATCTGCTGGTGGGATTTCGTACCCAGGTGCAAAATCCAAAATCCAATAATGTCGTGCTGCGGATTACCGGCTCCACCCTCTATCGAATCTTTCTGAACGGCCGGTTTATCGGCCACGGACCGGCACGGGGACCGCACGGCTACTACCGGGTGGATGAATGGAATCTGGGCCGGGAACTGTGGAACGAGAAAAATATTCTGGCAATCGAGACAGCCGGATACAACGTCAACAGCTACTACCTGCTCGACCAGCCGTCGTTCCTCCAGGCCGAACTGCTGGTGGACGGCCAGGTGGCCGCCTCCACCGCGGGCCAGGGCCAGCCGTTTGAGGCGGCGGTTCTTACCAGCCGCGTGCAGAAAGTACAGCGGTACAGTTTCCAGCGTCCCTTCATTGAATACTACCGGCTCGATAGCTCCTGGGATGCTTGGCGCCATGTGCCGGCGGC
>JAKJEP010000078.1:5179-11727 GCA_022705365.1 Planctomycetota bacterium
GCATTTCCCACGGTTGAATGCACGGTAACGTCGGCCAAAAATCTGCTGCCCCGCCGTATTCCTTATCCGGATTTCAGCCTGCGTCCGCCGCTGACGGTTCTTTCGCAGGGAAAACTGACTTCACAGGAAGCCCCGGCCCAGCTCTGGAAAGACCGGTCCTTAACCAACATCGGCCCGGCCTTGAAAGGATTTCCCGAAGGGGAGCTGGAACTAGTGCTCTCCAGCGACTTGCAGAAAATAAAATCCGAATCCTTCCAGGAGATCCAGCAGCCCTACCTCTCCCAAAAAAATATGGAGCTGGCGGAGAATACCTTTCAGATCGCGGATCTGGGCACCAACCTGACGGGCTTCATCGGCTGCCAGGTGGATTGCAGCCAGGCCGCTACACTGATTTTGGTTTTCGATGAGATTCTCACCGGGCAGGATGTCGATTTCAAAAGGCTCGGCTGCGTCAGTGCGGTGGGCTATGAGCTTCAGCCGGGGAAATATTCGCTGGAATCGTTTGAGCCTTATACGTTCCGCTATCTCAAGCTGCTGGTGCTCAAAGGCCGCTGCACGATAACGAACATCTACCTGCGGGAATATGCCGACGACCAGACCGGCCCGGCGGAATTCTCCTGTGACGATGCCCGCCTGAATCAAATCTTTGAGGCCGCCCGGCAGACCTTCCGGCAGAACGCGGTGGATATCTTCATGGACTGCCCCTCGCGCGAACGGGCCGGCTGGCTCTGCGACAGTTTCTTTACCGCCCGGGTGGCGGCGGACTTGAACGGTCATACCGCGATCGAGAAAAACTTTCTGGAAAACTTTCTGCTGCCGGAAAAATTTGAATTCCTGCCGGCCGGTATGCTGCCAATGTGCTACCCGGCCGATCACAACGATGGCGTTTTCATTCCCAACTGGGCGATGTGGTTTGTCCTCGAACTGCCGGAATATCTCACCCGCAGCCGGGACCGGGAAATGGTCGATGCCCTCCAGCCGAAAGTCATGGCCCTGCTGGAGTATTTCAAATCCTTTCAGAATGAAGACGGCCTGCTGGAAAAGCTGAACAGTTGGGTATTTGTCGAATGGTCCAAAGCCAATGAATTCACCCAGGATGTCAATTATCCCTCCAACATGCTCTACGCCGCCGTGCTGGAAACCGCCGGAAAATTATATGGCCGAACTGATCTGCTGGCACAAGCGGAAACCATCCGCCAAACCATCCGGGAAAAATC
The DNA here is from genome assembly GCA_022705365.1 of Planctomycetota bacterium. GTDB lineage: Bacteria > Planctomycetota > Phycisphaerae > Sedimentisphaerales > SM23-30 > JAKJEP01. The sequence goes on from JAKJEP010000078.1 coordinate 6,397, forward strand.
GTTCGACGGTACTTTCTTTACCGACAATGCCATCCGTCAGGACGGCCAACTGCAGAAAACCGCCAACCGCACGGAAGTCTGCCAGTACTACGCCTTCTTTTTCAACGTAGCCACTCCCACCACCCATCCGGCCTTGTGGGATAGCCTCTGCCACGAATTCGGGCCTAAACGCGATGCGTCAAAAACCCGACCGGAGATCGCCCCGGCCAACGCCTTCATTGGTAACTACCTGCGGCTGGAACTGCTGAGCCGCTACGGTTTATGCGGGCAGGTGAAAAACGAAATCGTCGATTACTTCCTCTATATGGCACAGATAACCGGGACGCTCTGGGAAAACGTGGGGGCCTACGCCAGTTGCAACCACGGCTTCGCCTCCCATGTGGCCCATGTGCTCTACCGCGATGTGCTGGGTATCTATGCCGTCGATTCCCAGCATAAGACCGTCCATCTGCGGCTGGGCGATACCGGGCTGAATGGGTGCGAGGGAAAAATGCCCACGGCAGACGGCCTCCTTTCCATCCGCTGGCAAAAAGAGGGCAACACCATCCGCTACCATGCCCAGCTCCCCCCGGATTATCAACTGCAAATCGAAACCCTGGGCGACATTCAGGCCGTACCGCAGGAGTAAATTTACACAACCGTTCGCACCAAACCCAGTAAGGCCCCCCCGGCGATCAGCCAGGTCGAATTGATTTTAAACCGGACCAGCAGGCCCAGCGCTACTACCGTAATCAGAATGCTAAATGGATCGATCAGCGTGGCCCGGCCCAACTGCCAGGTCACAGCCGCCATCAAACTCAGCGAAGAAACATTAACGCCATCCAGCAGGCTGCCCAGCCAGAGGGACTTCCGCATCCGCGGGATCAGCGGATTTGACAGAGCCACAAAAACAAAGGACGGCAGAAAAATTCCGGCGGTGGCCAGCAGCGCCCCCGGCACCCCGGCTAGCAGATACCCAATAAAGGTGGCGGAGGTGAACAGCGGCCCTGGCGTAACCTGCCCGATGGCGATGGCATCGATCAACTGCGGATCGGTCAGCCACCCCAGCCGCACCACCAGATCCGCCCGGAGAAAAGCCACCAGGACATACCCGCTGCCGTACAAGATTGCGCCGATCTTTAGAAAAATCAAAAACAGCGAAGACAGCGTAACCGGCTGAACCGCCTGCGACAACAGCCCGATACCGCCCAGCGGAAGCAGGGACACTCCCATCAGCCGGTTTCGCAGCCGATGCACATTCAGGACTATCATCACCGCCAGGCCCCCGCCAAACAGCAGGGCCACTTCGTTGATCCCGATAAAATACAGGACCAGTATCCCCAAACCGGCCAGGGCGGTAACCGGTCCTTTCACCGCCTTTTTTCCCAGATTCTGGCCATCTCGGTGGAATTCGGGCCGGGAATCAGATTGGTAGCCCCCACCAGGTCGAGAAATTGTTGGTCCGTCAGCCATTTCCGCTTCTTCACGATTTCATCATGCATAATCCCGATATGGGCCGCCGGGCCGCCAAAGGCAAACGTTCCCAGCTTCAAAAACAATCCGGCCACTTCCATCCAATTCTTCATAAAATCACCCGCCTCTCCAGCTATCGGCTCAGCGTTTTTTTACCGCCAGGGTATAAATGGGCCGGCCCTCCTTCATATATTTACGCTCGAAATTGGAGCCGACCCACTCCCCTGGATCGGCGGCGTCCGCGGGATAAAATTCCACCGGCTCAAACAATTCCGCTATCCCCGGCTCCTGCAAAAGTACCTGCGACATGATTTCAAAATACTCCGCATGGTCGGTGGCCGTCCGCAACTGCCCCCCACCCACCAGACAGCGCCAAACCTGCCGGATATTCTCCGGGGTGAAAAACCGCCGCTTCTGATGCCGCCGCTTGGGCCAGGGGTCGGGAAAATACACATGAAAAGCCCCCACGCTGCTATCCTTCACGAAACGTCCGATAAACTCCCGGGCATCGGCCCGCAGAATCCGCACATTGGCCATTTCCCACCGCCGCATCCGGTCCGCACAGTACCGATAAAATTCATTGGCCCACTCTATTCCCAGAAAATTAATCTCCGGATGCCGCTTAGCCTGATTCAGGATAAAAGTCCCCTTCCCACAGCCCACTTCAATATGAACCGGGCCGGACCGGCCAAATAAAACACCTAAGTCCATTGGCGGAATAAACTTATCTAAATCTACGATGATTTCTTCCAGCGCTTTGGCCAATCGAAATTTTCCTGTATTTTTTATCTTTTCCTTGCATTCTATAAATATCCGGTACTATGATATAACAACATGGACATACCAGCAAGTATTGTCAACAGAACCATTCAATAACCTTCAAGATGGCGAGCCAGGCAGTCGATTGGATTGAACAGGTAGTAATCTGTAGATTATTCGGAAAGAAGGATTGAATTATGGTAGGACTGCTGAGAAGAAAACCCAGGCGAGTCCTCATCGACATTGACACCCAGATTGACGCCGTCTGCCTGAACGGCCGCGACCGCTCCCTTTCGCTGCGGGCCATTCGGAGGCTTTGTGCCTGGGCCCGCGTCTATAAATACCCCGTGATTTCCACCTCCCTTTCCCGGCGGGCGGATTCGGTCTTTGACTTGCCGGATCATGCCCCCCGCTGCGTGGAAGGTTCACCCGGCCAGGAAAAAATCCATTATACCCTTTTGCCCTCCGTTGTCCGGTTCGGTCCGGAAAATCGCCTCGATTTGCCCCGGAACATCCTGAGCACCTGCCAGCAGGTCATCTTTGAAAAACGGATCGAAGACCCCTTCACCCAGCCGCGCGCCGACCGCCTGCTCACCGATATTAAAGCGGACGAGCTGATTGTTTTCGGCATCGGGGCAGAAAATGCGGTGAAAGAGACCGTGCTGGGCCTGCTCAATCGCCGGAAACGGGTCCTGATTGTCGCCGACGCCATTATCGGCCGCGAGGACAAAACCACCCATCTGGCCCTGCGGCTGATGGAAACCAAGGGAGCCAAAATCGTCACCACCGAATCCCTCACGGGAAAAAGCCGGCTCATCGGCCAGGCGGGCGCTCTTCAACGGTTGAAGAAGGCTCTTTCGGTTGCTTCCTCTTCAAACTAAAGCGGATTCTATGATTAAAACCAAGATCGTTGCGACCCTCGGCCCTGCCTCCAGCCAACCCGAACAACTCGAAGCCCTCATCGCCAGCGGCGTCGATGTCTTCCGTATGAATTTCTCGCACGGAGACCTCGAAAAACACGCCGAAGTCTTGCGGAATCTCAATCAAATCCGGGCGAAGCATCATCGCACTACCGCCGTCATGGGCGATTTATGCGGCCCCAAGATCCGCACCTCCAAAATCGAGCCGGAAGGACAGGAATTGCACCCCGGCGATGAGGTAACCATTCACGCAGGATTGGAAACCGGTTCGGCCGTCTGCTTCGGCACCAATTATTCCAATTTTTTCCGCGATGTCGAGGTCGGCCAGCGAGTCCTGATTGATGACGGCCAGATTTCCATGGAAATCACCCAGCAGTTCAAGGATAAAGTCATCTGCCGCGTCGATATCGGCGGGTTCCTGTTCAGCCACAAGGGCATCAATCTGCCCGATACCCATATCTCGGTCCCCTCCATCACCGAACGCGACTGGCAGTGCGTGGACTGGGCCATCGAACACCAACTCGACTTCCTGGCGCTGAGTTTTGTCCGCAGCGATTCGGACATTCAGCAGCTCGCCAAATATATCCACAAGGCCGATTCGACCATCAAAGTCATCGCCAAAATCGAAAAACCCGAAGCCCTGGAACATCTGGAAAATATCGTTCATGCCAGCGACGCCGTCCTGGTGGCCCGCGGCGATATGGGAGTGGAGATGGACCTGGCCCAGGTGCCGCTCTACCAGAAACGCATCACCCAGCTCTGCCGCCGGCTGGGCAAGCCGGTCATCGTGGCCACCCAGATGCTGCAATCCATGATTGAAAATCCCACCCCGACTCGGGCCGAAGTATCCGACATCGCCAACGCCATTATGGACTATACCGATGCCGTCATGCTCTCCGGAGAAACCGCTATCGGCAAATATCCCCTCCATGCCGTCCGCACCATCACCAAAATTGCCAAAGTCACCGAATCCTTCATGGACCAAATCGACCTGCCGCGTCCGAAAATCGAAACCAACCATGAATTGGCCGTCACTGCCGCCATCGCCCGTACGGTGGCCCAGATGATCGACGAGATCGGCGCCAAACTGGTGGCCGTCTGGTCCCAGACCGGCTCCACCGCCCAACTGCTCAGCAAAGCCCGTATCGATGTTCCTATCATTGCCATGAGTTCCGATGAATTCGCCTGCCGCCAGATGAGCCTGCACTACGGCGTCATTCCCGTCTGCATCCCCGTGCCCGGCGACATCCGCGAATTTTCCGACCTGGCCGACAAACTTTCCCTCGAAAACCAACTGGCCCAGCCCGGCGACCCCGTCGTCCTCATCGCCGGCCGGCCCCTCGGCGCCCCCGGCACCACCAACGCCATTATGGTCCACACCCTCGTCACCCCGCCTAAATAATAAAAAACTCTGGCAAGGGTTTCTTGCCAGAGCTAAACATATACTTCAAATTTTACCGTGCTGCTCTTACAGCGTCCAGCCTTCGCGGTATTGCCGCTGGACAAACTGGTTGGCCGCTTCGTGGTTGGTCACCTTCATGGCCAGGCCGTCCCACTCCAGCTTGACCCCCTGGTTGCGAATCGCCAGGTTGCCCATCACCACCATCTCCGTCAACGGGCCGGAATAATCGAAATTCGAGCTGGCCGGCTTCGACGGATCTTTACAGGCCCGCACCCAGTCCATCTCGTGGCCGCCCAAGTCGCCTTCCACTCGCGGCAGGGTCTTCTGCGGCAGTTTGTATTCCTTCATCGCCGATTCCGGAATCAACCGGGGCGAACGCCCGTAACAGCCGCACATAATCTTGCCTTTATCGCCGACAAACACCAAACCGCCGTCCCCATCGCCCAGCATCCGGCCCGGCTCCAGCTCCTCCGGCCGCGGCGGCATCAGCCCGCCGTCGTACCAGGTCACCTTCACCGCCGGCATGCCTTCCCGCTCCGGGAACTGGTAACGGACAATCGAAGCCAGCGGGGCGGTTTCGTCATTCACCTTGGTGGAACTGGCCTCCACGCTGACCGGATAGCCCAGCTTCAGCGCCCAGAAGGCCGGGTCCAGAATATGGCAGGCCATATCGCCGAGCGCTCCGGTGCCGAAATCCCACCAGGCCCGCCAGCTAAACGGATGATAGGTGGGATGATAGGGACGGTTGGGAGCCGGCCCCAGCCACAAATCCCAGTCCAGCGACGGCGGGACCGGCGG